>CAVKDD010000266.1:0-2866 GCA_963654845.1 Acutalibacteraceae bacterium
GTATAAAAGCATTCCTATCGTTTCGGTTTCTGATGGAATATGGCAAATTTCAGTTAATAAGTTTGAACATGACGAAATTGGCATAGTGAATATTACCGAAGGAACAAAAGTTAAGGATAATTTAGGTAATTGGCATATTGTCACATCTAATCCGCAAAAAGTCGGTGATTATTACATGTGTGAAATTACTGATTACGAACCGACAGAAGCGGAGCAAAACGCTTACGAAACACATTGGTATGAAACGAAAAGTATAGGGGGTAACTCATGACCCTTGATTTTAGTGATTTCATAGAATATAAAAACAAATTCCAAGACATGAATAAAGAGTTTAAATGGTTTTTAAAAGGCTTTATCATGGAATTAGGGTATAAGTGGTTAGCGAATACAAAAGCACGTACTCCTGTTGACACTGGCTTGCTTAGGGCTTCGTTTGAAGTTGGTGAGTATAAAGCAGATGACAACCATGCGGAAGTGTCAATGTTTAATAACGTTGATTATGCAAGCCACGTTGAATTTGGAACTCCTGCACGTCCGAATTGGAAATGGGCAGCAGGTGCTCACATGATGACAATATCAATGAATGAAATACTAGAACAAATGCAAGATTTATTTGATGTTGCATTTACACAATTTTTAAAACAAAAAGGACTAATGTAAGATGAAATTAAGCGGTGAAACAATCAAAAATGCGATTTCGGAAAAGATTTTAGAGATTTTTCCAAATTATTACGTTTACAAGGAAGAACAAAGTACCTTGTTATTTCCGCATTTTTTCATATTGCAATTAAACCTTAGCAGTACAGAGGATAGAAAAGACCATTATTTCCAAACGTACGTTATGAATATTAGATTTAGACAAGTTGCAGACGTTGCAACTGAACCTAAAATAGAACAAAAACTTGATGATGTCGGGGTGCAATTATTAACTAACTTTACAGAAATTAGTCTTGTCGGGCGACCTGTAAAAATTCGTGAAGCATATTACGAAAAAGTTGATAAAGTTTTGCATTTCTCTTGCCAAATAAAAGTCCAAATCGAAAAAGAAAAACCTGAAGAAGCAAAAATGTTACGATTAGAACAAGAAACAAATATGAAAGGAGTGTAAAATATGAGCGGTGGTACTTGGTTATCTCAGAACAAAGTCAGACCAGGAGCGTATTTTAATTTTAAATCTGTTGCAAAATCCTTAATGACCGTAGGTGATAGAGGTATTGCGACTATTCCATTAGAACTTGATTGGGGTAGTGATGACGCACTTATTGACGTTTATTCTGATGAATTATTGAACGGTGATAGCGTTAAGAAAATCGGTTTTGACGCTTTTGACGCTGAAAGTAAATTAGTAAACTTACTTTTGCAATATTGCTACATGGTTAAAATTTTCAGAATTAACAACGCAGGCGATAAAGCAAAAGCAGAAATTGGTACAAGCAATAAACTTGGAGTTACAGCAAAATATTCAGGTGTATTTGGTAACAAAATCACTGTATCTGTTGTAAAAGAAGGCGAATTGTACAACGTATCTACTTTTGTTGAAGGTAAACAAGTTGATAGTCAAAAAGTTGCGACTATTGCCGAACTTGATGAGAATGATTATGTATTATTCTCAGGTACAGGTATTCCTGAAGAAAATGCAGGCGTTACATTGGCAAATGGTACAAACGGCGATACACCGAACAAACAAGACTATTATCCTGATTACTTAAAACTTTTAGAAACTGCACGTTGGCAAACAATGGGCTGTCCTGATTTAGGTGACACAGAAAGCACATTGAAAGCAAACGTTGTTACATTCATCAAAAATCAACGTGACGGTGAAGGTCGTTATGTTCAAGCGGTATTGGCTAATTATCCTGCAGCAGATAACGAAGGTATTATTTCAGTTAAGAACGGTACTGTTATCAATGAAGTTGGATTTACCAAAGAAGATATGTGTGCAGTAGTTGCAGGCATGACCGCTGGTGCTTCCGTTATTGAATCCAATACAAACAAAGTAATCAATGGTGCGACTGACCTTATCGGCAAATACACTAACTCCGAAATCATTGCAGCATTGAAAAACGGTGAGTTTGTATTCACTACTAACCAAAGAGGTGAAGTAAAAGTAGAACAAGATATCAACTCTTATCATACTTTTGTATCCGATAAAAATTACACATTCTCTAAAAACAGAGTATTGCGTACTTTAGATGAAATTGGTACAACTGTAAAGGATACTTGGGAACAGTCCTTCATGGGTAAACAAAACAACAATGAAGACGGTAGAGGAGTATTCAAATCTAATTTGATTGATTATTTCAATCAGTTGCAAAACTTAGGTGCTATTCAAGAGTTTGCAGGTGCTGATGATATCGAAATTACTCAAGGTAATGATTTAGATGTTGTTGTTGTATCTGCATGGGTTAAACCAGTGGATAGCATGGAGAAATTATACTTCACTTGCAACGTAATCGGTTAATAATAACATAAGATAGGAGAACATAAAAATGGGTTACTTATTAGCAAATGATGCAATTAGTGGTAAGGAAGGAACAGTATGGGGTACTATTGACGGAAAAGTCAGAGAACTTGCTGAAATTAAATCACTAACTGCAACCATTAACAAAACAAAAAAAGAGTTTAAAGCACTCGGCAAACGTGGTACTCAATCCAAAGCAACAGGTTGGACTGGTACAGGTAGCATAAATTTTTATTATGTTACTTCTGATTGGGCTAAAATGCTAATCGACTATGCGAAAACAGGCAAAGACGTATATTTCGATTTAGTAGTTAAAAACGAAGACCCTTCAAGTTCAATCGGCATGCAAAAAATCAAATTAGGTCAGTGCAACATTGACGGAGCAGACATTGCGAAGATTGATGT
>CAVKDD010000267.1:0-2829 GCA_963654845.1 Acutalibacteraceae bacterium
GCACGATGTCGCCGTCATACAATACAACTGATTGTCCGATTGCGATTGATTTTTGCATATCATCAAACACAACTTCCATACTATTGTCGTCAATCGGTCTTACTGTCGCCATTACAGGCTGTTGAGTCGAACGGATTTTGGCACTTACTCGTCTTTCTTCCGTCAACGGTTCGCCAAGTACCCAGCTCAAATTGTTTGCAACAAGCGATTTTTTGAAGGTTTTATCTGCGGGTCCGATTACAACTTCATTGGTATCTTTTCTCAATTCAAGTACATAAAGCGGTTCGGTTGAAGACACGCCAACGCCCTTTCTTTGACCGATTGTGTAGTTCCAAATACCTTTGTGTGTACCCAAAACTTTGCCTTCCGTATCAACGATATTACCGATTTTTTCTTCCAAATTCAGAAGTTCGTTATAATCACCGCCGTAAAAGTCTTGGCTATCAGGTTTTTCAGCAACTTCCAAGCCGTAATCCTTCGCAATTTGTCTGATTTCGTCTTTTGTGTATCCGCCCAACGGCAAGATAATGTTTTTCAACTGGTCTTGTTTCAATCTGTACAAGAAGTATGATTGGTCTTTTTTCGGTGCTACGCCACGTTTTAGGTAAAACTTACCGTCTTTTTCTTCAACTCTTGCATAATGTCCCGTTGCGAATTTGTCAAACTCGATTCCGTCCGCTTTTGCCATTTGCGGCAATGCCCCAAATTTGATATAAGCATTACACCAAACGCAAGGGTTTGGGGTTCTGCCCTGAACGTACTCGGACTTGAAGTTCTCAAGAACGATGCTTTCATATTGTTCAACACAATTACAGACGTGGTAAGGTATTCCAAGATTTTTGGCAAGTTCTCTTGCATCTTCGATACTTTCCTTTTCGTCAGGTCCGTAGCACGCATCTTTGTGTCCCGATTGGGCAACCATTCCGTCTTTGCCCCAAATCGCCATTGTCGCACCGATTACGTCATAACCCTGCTTCTTTAATATAAGTGCGGCTACAGTTGAATCAACTCCGCCCGATAATCCTACTAATACTTTCATTTTTACCTCTTTATCTTAATTTTGACTGTCATAATTAAATAATAAAAAGACTAATTAATCAATAATTTCAACGAGTTTTAAATTTTGTAAAAATTATTTAAAATACCCTCTTGCTTGATAGTTACTCTCAAGAGTTATAATGTATTTATTATGGAAAGAGAGGACAAAATGATATTAGACAAAATTAACCAATCAAAAGATTTGAAAAATTTATCAGTTACCGAAATGAAGACTTTAGCAGGCGAAATGAGAGAATTAATAATCAAAAAAGTTAATACAATCGGCGGTCACTTAGGTCCGAATTTGGGTATTGTGGAAGCAACTATTGCTATGCACTATGTTTTTGATATGCCGAAAGACAAGGTGGTATTTGATGTTTCGCACCAATGCTATCCGCATAAACTTGTTACGGGACGTAAAGAAGGCTTTTTGAAACCTGAAAACTATATGAAATACACGGGTTACACCGCACCTGAAGAAAGTGAACACGATTTGTTCAAAGTCGGTCACACTTCAACTTCCGTAAGTTTAGCAACAGGTGTTGCAAAGGCTCGTGACTTGAAAGGTGAAGATTACAACGTTATTGCCATAATCGGTGACGGTTCGTTAAGTGGCGGTGAAGCACTTGAAGGACTTGATAATGCGGCAACTCTTAACAGTAATATTATTATAGTTGTGAACGACAACGATATGTCAATCGCTGAAAACCACGGTGGTTTATACGACAATTTAAGACTTTTACGTCAAACTAAAGGTCAGGCGGAAGCAAACTTCTTCAAAACTCTTGGCTTTGATTATTTGTTTGTAGAAGACGGAAACGATGTTGAGCAAATGATTTCAGCGTTTGAAAAGGTTAAAAATACAAACAAACCGACAGTTTTGCATATTCACACACTAAAAGGTAAAGGTTTAGCCGTTGCGGAAGAAAATAAAGAAGCTTTCCACTGGATTATGCCGGGAACTTTAGATGAAAAACCTAAAGAAGAAGCCCCTGTAGCGGTTGAAAATTACACCTCTTTGACTTGTGATTTTATTAAAGAAAAAGCAAAACAAGATAAAACAACAATCGTTGTGAACGCAGGTACTCCGGGAGTATTCGGGTTTACAAAAGAATATCGTGACGAATTGGGTAAACAATATACCGATGTCGGCATTGCGGAAGAACATGCGGTGGCTTACTCATCAGCACTTGCAAAAAGCGGAGCAAAACCGATTTTGGCGGTAATGAGTTCGTTCATTCAAAGAACTTACGACCAAATGTCACAAGATTTGTGTTTGAATCGTTCCCCTATAACAATGTTGATTTATTGGGGCGGAATTTCAGGACAAGATGCAACTCACCTTTGCACTTTTGATATTCCGTTAATCAGCAATATTCCGAATATGGTTTATCTAGCACCGACAAACAAGGAAGAATACCTTGCAATGCTTGAATTTGCATACAATCAAAACGATTATCCCGTTGCAATAAGAGTTCCTATGGTTGAGTTAAAATCTTGCGGAACTCCTGATTCTACGGATTATTCACAACTAAACAAATTCAAAGTAACCGAACAAGGTGAAAAAGTTGCGATAATTGCTGCGGGTAATTTCTACGGATTAGGTAAAGAGGCAAAAGACGAATTGAAAAAACAATGCGGAGTTGATGCGACTTTGATTAATCCGAGATTTTTGACAGGACTTGATACTGATTTGTTGGAAAACTTGAAATCAAACCACGACCTTGTGATTACGTTGGAAGATGGGCAAATTGACGGCGGTTTTGGTGAAAAAGTTACAAGATATTACGG
>CAVKDD010000268.1:0-2825 GCA_963654845.1 Acutalibacteraceae bacterium
CACTTGAATCAGCCCCTGATGAAATATAAGCAATTTTATTCTTATTATCAATAATTATTTGTTCAGGCACTGTTTCAAAATTCACTTGTTTAATAACTTTTTCGTCCATAAGTGAAATAATATTCATTGTTTTGCAATTAAAATAAGTTACAAACAAAAACTCATTGTTATACGCCTGAAGGTCGTTGATAACGTGTTCTTGCTCCAACGCATACTCAGGAACTTTTGAATCAGATTGAACAACCTGAATATTTTTGTTTACCCCCGTAGAAATATAGAAAGTTTTACCTTTCAACGGTTCAACGGGTTTTGTTATATTTTTGCCTTTATTTCTTGTATTATTAATTCTCAAACCCGTATCTTGAGTTACAGAAACGTCCAAATTACCGATAATTCCCTTCAAACTTTCAGGAATAACAAGACCTTTCGGCAACAAAATATCTTGCGGTAAAAGTGCCGATACAAGTTCATTTGGCGGTGCTGTCATATTGATAACAGTTTTTTTACCGTTTGTGTTGATTACTTTTAACAAAGCAAAATTATTGTTAAAAATTATCATATCGGGTTTTTGTTTTAATGTTGCGTTTTTCGGATAACTTTCTTTTATTGCCAAATTTTCCGTTTCGTCTGATTTTGCAGGGAACAACGGCAAATACATGGTTTTATCGGGCAATAAAATTGCACCGTCAAAACGAAAATTTGTTTCAGGAAAATCCTTATTTACAAAGTCTTGAACCTGTTTTGGAACTTGTGCACCCAAAGCAGATGTACAAGTAAGCACAAATAAACAAATCATCGTTAATAATTTACGCATCACTATTTGAATACTCCTTTAACTTTCGACATTATCGATTTTTGAGGTTTCTTACCGCCTGACAAACTGTACAATTCCTGATACAAACGTTTTTCCTGTTCTGATAATTTTTCAGGAATTTTAACCTTAACAACAACGATATGGTCACCACGTTGAGAAGGTTTTGTAATAATCGGAACGCCTGCACCTTTAACTTTTACGATATTACCGTATTGAGTTCCCGCAGGAATTTGAATTTCTTTATCGCCGTCAAGAGTTTTTATGGTAATCAAATCTCCCAAAACCGCTTGAGCAGGTGAAATTTCAAGTTCGGTAAAGACATTAATTCCGTCACGTTTGAAATATTTTGAAGGTTCAACGTGAATTACAACGAACAAATCACCGTTTGGACCACCGTTTTGTCCGCAATCACCTTCACCTGAAACTCTTATTTTTGACATATTGTCAACGCCTGCAGGAATTTTAATTTCAACTTTTCTGTCTTTGTTTAGAAATCCTTGACCCTGACAAGTTTTGCAAGGTTTGTCGATAATTTCGCCGCTACCTTGACAGTGCGGACAAGTTGTAATTTGTGCAAAATTACCGAGCGGAGTTCTTGTTACGGTTTTTACTTGCCCCGAGCCGTTACAGTGCGGACAAGTTTTCTTTGCAGAACCTTTCTCAGCACCTGTTCCGTTACAATCAGGACATAATTCCAAATGGTTAAATTTGATTTCTTTTTGAGTTCCGAAAACCGCATCTTCAAATTTCAACTTTATGTCATATCTCAAATCGTCCCCTCTGCGAGGTGCGTTCGGGTCAGGTCTTCCGCCAAAACCGAAACCGCCAAATCCGCCAAAGAAACTTTCAAAAATATCGTTCAAATCACCAAATCCGCCCGCAAACGGTCCGTTTGTGTCAAATCCTGCGTTTTTCAAACCGTCTTCGCCGTATTGGTCATAAGTTGCACGTTTGTTATCATCTGATAATGTTTCGTAAGCCTTGCCGAGTTCTTTAAATTTTTCCTCAGCATCTGGAGCTTTGTTTACATCGGGGTGTAATTGTCGGGCTTTCCTTCTGAAAGCCGATTTTATCTCGTCTTTTGAAGCATCTTTTGATACTCCCAATATTTCATAAAAATCCGTCATTTTCTTTATTTTACTTCCTTCTAATCAACCGCTATTCCGCAGTCGCAACATTGACCAAAGTCGGTCTTAATACTTTTTCGCCTAATTTGTAACCTTTTTGTAATTCGGTTATAACAGTATGTTCCTTGTGTTCTGAAGTTGGAGTTTGCATAACCGCTTCGTGGAAATTAGGGTCAAAATCTTCACCAATGGCTTTAATTTCTTCCAATCCCATTTTTGCAAGTGTTTCGCAAACTTGTTTGTGCAAAAGATTGAAACTTTCTTTTACTTTTTCACAATCTTCAACTTTTTCCAAAGATTTTTGACCACGTTCAAAATTATCAAGAACTTCTAACAAACTTTTCAACGCTTTTTCCGTACCAAAGTTGATTAAATTTTCTCTTTCCTGTTCCTGACGTTTTCTGTAGTTGTCAAAATCAGCAGCAAGTCTAACATATTGCTGATTTAATTTGTCATATTTTTCTTGAAGTTCGTTGTTTTCCTGTTTATCTTCAACAACTTCTTCGGTTGCTTCTTCTTGAGATGTTTCTTCAGTATTATCAATATTTTCTTCGTTTTTAACGACATCTTCGTTCTTAAACGGGTTTGAATTTTCTGTTGCCATAATTTTCCCTTCTCAATATTTTACATATATAACCATTATAAAGTATGAAACGGATTTAACAAGTTAAATTTATTATTTTTTAATAATTGAGGAAAAACAAATTGTTACAACGAGAACCGATATATATTTTCATTATGATAACAGATTCTGAATAAGATAAAATCTACGCAATTAAAAATTGCTTGATTTTTAATCTTTTCAGAATGACGAGAGCTTTGATAGGCTCACCAAAAAGTCATGCTGAATTGACTAGAAAATTAGTTGAGATGAAATCGAAACG
>CAVKDD010000269.1:0-2825 GCA_963654845.1 Acutalibacteraceae bacterium
GTATTTAAAGAAGGGGAAGAATATGACCATTAAATTAGAAGATTTACCTACAGTTTATAATGCGAAAGAAACTGAAGAAGATATTTACAAATTTTGGGAAGATAACGGATTTTTCAAGGCTGATGCTAAAAGTCCTAAAAAGCCGTATTCAATAGTAATTCCGCCACCAAACGTAACAGGTGTTTTGCACATGGGGCATGCTCTTGATGAAACTTTGCAGGATATCTTGGTTCGTTACCACAGAATGATCGGTTATGAGACACTTTGGGTTCCGGGAACAGACCATGCCGGCATTGCTACTCAAAACGTTGTAGAAAAGAAATTGAGAGAACAAGGTTTATCAAGACACGATTTGGGTCGTGACAAATTTTTGGAAAAAACTTGGGAATGGGCTAATGCTCACAAATCAAGAATTTTAGACCAATGTAAACGTTTAGGTGCATCTTTTGACCGTTCAAGAGAAAGATTTACCTTTGATAAAGGTTGTTCAGATGCGGTTAAGGAAGTTTTCGTTAAATTGTACGAAAAAGGCTTGATTTACAAAGGTGCATATATTGTAAACTGGTGTCCTCGTTGTCAATCCGCTATTTCGGACGTTGAAACCGAATACGAAACAGAACAAGGACATTTGTGGGAAATTTCTTACCCGTTAAAAGGTGAAGCAGGTGCGATTATTGTTGCAACAACAAGACCTGAAACAATTTTCGGTGATGTTGCGATTGCAGTTCACCCGTCTGACCAAAAATACTCCGAATTGGTAGGAAAAACAGTTGTTATTCCTTTAACAGGGCGTGAAATTCCTATCATTGCAGATGAATATGTTGACAAAAACTTTGGTACGGGTGCTGTTAAGATTACTCCTGCTCATGACCCGAACGACTTTGAAGTCGGTAAACGTCATAACTTCAAACCGATTTGGGTAATTGACGGCGAAGGTAAAATGAAAGCATGCGGTGAAGTTCCTTCTAACTTACACGGTTTGGACAGATACGAAGCCCGCAAACAAATTATCAAAATGCTTGAAGATAATCATTCTTTATTGAGAGTTAAAGACCACGAACATAACGTGGGTAAATGTCAACGTTGCGGAACAACTATTGAACCGTTACTTTCTGAACAATGGTTTGTAAAAATGAAACCTTTGGCAGAAGAAGCAATCAAAGCGGTTAAAGACGGCAGAATTAAATTTATCCCTGAACGTTGGGAAAAGAACTATTTAGGCTGGATGGAAAATATCCGAGATTGGTGTATTTCTCGTCAATTATGGTGGGGACACCAAATTCCTGCTTACCACAACAAACAAACGGGTGAAATGATTGTTGCTAAAGAAAATCCTGATCCGAATGTTTGGGAACAGGAAACAGACGTGTTAGATACTTGGTTTTCATCAGGTTTGTGGCCGTTCTCAACTATGGGGTGGCCAAATACCGAAAGTGAAGATTTCAAAAAATTCTATCCTACAACCACTTTGGTAACAGGTTTTGATATTATTTTCTTCTGGGTTGCCAGAATGATTACAATGGGCTTGGAATTTACGGGAAAAGCACCGTTCTCAACCGTTTATATTCACGGTTTGATTCGTGATGAAAAAGGTCAAAAAATGTCAAAATCAAAAGGTAACACAATCGACCCTGTTGTTATTATTGACAAGTATGGTTGCGATGCGTTGAGATTTACAATGACTTCTTTGTGTACTTACGGTGGTCAGGATATCAAAATCAGTGATGAACGTTTTGAATACGGCAGAAATTTTGCCAATAAAATTTGGAACGCTTCAAGATTTGTACTTATGAACCTTGACGGTGTTGATAATAAGGATATAGATTTTGATAATTTAACTATCGCAGATAAATGGATTTTGGATAAACTTAACACTGTTGCAAAAGAAGTTAATTCAAATATCGAAAACTACAGAATCGGTGAAACTGCTCACATTTTGTATGATTTCTTCTGGAATTCATACTGTGATTGGTATGTTGAAATCGCAAAAATTCAACTTCAGGATGAGTCTTTGAAATTGAACACTCAACGAGTTTTGAGATATGTTCTTGATATGTCTTTGAGATTACTTCACCCGATTATGCCGCATATTACAGAACGTGTATGGCAGTTAATTCCGAAAGAAACAGATATCAAGGCAATTATGCTTGCTCCATATCCTGTTTATGAGGAAAAATTGGCATATCCTGCTGAGGCTAAGGAAATGGAACTTGTGTTTGAAACAATCAAATCTTTGCGTAACGTAAGACAAAGCTTCAATATTCCGCTATCTTTGAATTTTGATATCGAAATCAGAGCTTCTAAAGACGAAAAACCTATTTTTGAAGCGATTGAAAGCTATATCAGACGTATGGCAAAGGTTGAGAAAATTTCTTACGCAGATGACAGCGTTCCTGTTGCTAAAAAGTCTGCAACAGCCGTTGTTTCCGCTTCTAAGATTGTAATTCCGCTTGAAAATCTGATTGATTTCAATGAAGAAATAGCAAGGCAGGAAAAGAAACTCGGAAAACTTCAAAACGAAAGAAAATCGTTAGAAGGCAGAATGAACAATCCTAAGTTTGCTGCTAATGCTAAACCTGAAATTATTAAGCAAACTAAGGACAGAATTGAAGAAATTTTGGTTCAAGAAGCTGCAATCAACGAATTGATTAAATCGTTAAAAGCGTAAATTTATGTAAATAAACTTCACAAAAAGCGGAACAATATGCAAATTTTCGTATTGTCCGCTTTTTATTTATTTGTCGAAATTGTGGTTAATATTATTCTTTAAACTTTTAAGCAAAGTTAAGATATATTACAAAACCTTTACAAGATTGGCTAAATTT
>CAVKDD010000270.1:0-2819 GCA_963654845.1 Acutalibacteraceae bacterium
GTGCGGGGTTAATTTACAACTTTGTTTTGTCTTGCAAATATGTATTTGAAAACGGTTTTGCAAAAATTAAAGATAAAGAAGTTTCAAGTTTTATAATCTTCACAATAATTGGAATTATCGGATTAGTTTTAACAGAAATTTTGATGAAAATCTTTGTCGGATTTTTGGGAATTTATTATGTAATTTCAAAAGTATTAACGGGTGCAATCGTAATGTTTTGGAACTATATAGCAAGAAAAATTATTATTTTTAAATAAGGAGAGTTTGAAGTTATGTCAAAAGAAATTTATATAATCGGAGCAGGACCCGCAGGACTGGCAGTAGCGTACTATTTGTTGAAAAACACGGAATATAAACCGACAATTATTGAAGAAAGTTGCTACATCGGCGGAATTTCAAGAACTCACCACTACAACGGGAATTGCATGGATTTGGGCGGTCACAGATTTTTCACAAAAGATGACGAAGTTTTGAAATTTTGGGAAGAAATTTTCCCGATACAGGAAATGCCGTCAAAAGACGATATTTTGCTAAACCGTACCGAAAAATTTTCCGACTCGGGACATAACCCTGAAACAGAAGACGAACTGTTTTTGAAACGTAACAGGCTTTCAAGAATTTATTTTTTGAAAAAGTTTTTCGATTATCCGATTAGTTTCAAGTTTGAAACCTTCAAAAATCTTGGCTTCCTCAACTTGATGAAGGCAGGCTTTGGCTATCTTTTCTCTTGCGTTCACAAACGAAAAGAAATCTCCCTTGAGGATTTCTATATCAACAGATTTGGCAGACCTTTGTATGAAATGTTTTTTGAAGATTACACCGAAAAATTGTGGGGCGTTCACCCGTCACAAATCGAACCTGACTGGGGTGCTCAACGAGTTAAAGGCTTGTCACTACTTGGCATCGTAAAAAATTGTTTGCTAAAACCTTTCAGAAAATCAGGCAAACAAGTTGAAACCTCTTTGATTGAAGAATTTATGTACCCGAAAAAAGGTCCGGGACAATTCTATGAAGTTGTTGCCGAAAAAATTAAGGCAATGGGCGGAAAAATTTTACTTAATGAAAGAGTTGTAAAATTCGATTTTGACGGCGAAAATATCTCAAAAATTCACACAATAAATAACGAAAACGAAGAGAAAATTTACGATTGTGATACCGTCTTTTCGTCAATGCCCGTAAAGGATTTGGTCTGTGCGTTTGAGAATAATTGTGAGGAAAATATAAGAAAAATTGCTCAAAATTTACCGTATAGAGATTTTATGACACTCGGTTTGTTGGTGAAAAAATTTGCGATAAAAAATAATTCAAAATATAAAACGGTTTCTGACATTATCCCTGATTGCTGGATTTATATCCAGGAACGAAATGTCAAAATCGGAAGATTGCAGATTTTCAACAACTGGTCACCGTATTTGGTACAGGATTTGGAAAACACCGTTTGGCTCGGACTTGAATATTTCTGCTCGGAAGGTGACAAACTTTGGACTATGAAAGACGAAGATTTCAGCAAATTTGCAATCGAAGAACTTGCAAAAATCGGCATAATTTTGGAAGAAGATGTGCTTGATTCAGTTGTTGTAAGAGTTAAAAAGGCTTATCCTGCGTATTTTGGAAGTTATAAAGAATTTCCGAAAGTTCAAGAATATTTGAACAAAATCAACAATTTGTATTGCGTTGGAAGAAATGGTCAACACAGATATAACAATATGGATCACTCGATTTTGACAGGCTTTGAAGCGTGCCGAGTATTCTTGAACAATTCCGATAAATCCAAAATTTGGAACGTAAACACCGAAAAAGAATACCACGAAAGTAAATAAGAATATTAACACCGCAAAGGTGGGAATCGCTCCGCTTTTCCTCACCCTACGAAGGTTTTAATTTTTATTTAAGTGTCGGAATAGCTTTGTAACAACCTGTTTAATATCGTAACAGATTCCGGATCGTAGTCCGGAATGACATTTTGGAAAACTTACCAAAGTTTTGGTGTATTTTTTTGGATTGCCACGACAATCATACGATTGTCTCGCAATGACGTGAATTTCGCTAAACACCCGCCAAAATCCAAGACAGCGATAGCGAAGCAATCCAGTCAAAATATAATAATAGTTCGTCATTCTGAAAACTTAGAAAATTTATGCGAATGTCAATGAGCATTAAATTTTCTTGTTATTCAGAATCTGTTTATTTATTATCCATATCTTAATCAGTCAACCCACATTTCAACACCATGAACACCTTAAATTTTCTACCCCCAAGATTAATAAAGAAGTGCGAGTTTTGATTATTTTCAAAACTCGCTCTTCTTTTTATCCAATAAAAGACATCTTCTCGGCATTTTCAAAGAAATTGTGAACTTTTGCAGAATCACCAATTCCCGGATATCGTTCTTCCAGTTCAGCTTGTGCTTTTCTTGCTTCCGCTAACTTCTTTTTTGCATTTTCAGGCAATTTACTTTCATCAAGATAAATATCTTGTCCTATTACAACATCACCATACTTCTTGCTATGGTAAATGTGGTCTTTGCTGGAGAGATATTTTTCATTCCCTGCATATTGTTTATAAATATCAGAAATAGTTTGTTCCGCTTTTTGATATGTCATACCATTTTTAGCTTTTTTACTCGACCTATAAGCATACAATTTTTCCTGTTGTTGCTTATATTTTTGAGCCTCTTTTGCTTTTTTTGAAAAATCTGATTTTGCTTTATTTTCATCTTTTATTGTCGATTTATCATTGGTATCTGTAGTATTAGTTTTTGCTTTAGTCGTTTTCTTTTTGCCTGTAGTGGCACTTGAATCAGCAACTTTACCTGAACT
>CAVKDD010000271.1:0-2806 GCA_963654845.1 Acutalibacteraceae bacterium
CAGAATCTCTTTAATAATCAAAGTAATACAAAGAGTTAAGTCCTTAAAATCTTGTCAAACCTTGCCATTAAGAGACCCTGAACCTCGTTTTAGGGTGACCTTTTTGAATGATTATTGGGTTTTAAAAATTGTGTTCAATTCACTTACAAATTCCCCCAAAAAATAACACTACAGGCAATGAAACTCACCTGTAGTGTTTGTTTTCGGTTGTTCAAGATATCGGGTCATGCACTCCGATAACAACCGTTTCATATCCGACCGCTTTTTCGCATGCCCGCATAGTCACGGGGTAACTCAGTCTTTAGGATACAAAAACTTTATTCTTCTGTTTTTATTGTTAATTTTCTCGGTTCTTTGGTTTGCGGGTGTTCTTTCGGTACGGTAATTGTTAAAATACCGTTTTTGTAGTCCGCTGTTGCTTCTTCGGCTTTTACGGGCTGGTCAAAAGAGATTGTTCTTTGATATTGCCCATAACGAAATTCTGAGGTGTAGTATCTTTTGTGTTCGTTTTCTTCTCTTTTTTCCGCTTTTGTTTCGGCGGTAATTGTCATAAAATCATTGTCTAATTCTACTTCAATATCTTCCTTTTTCACGCCGGGAAGTTGCACTTTAACCTTGTAATTTTCGTTGCATTGGGTAATTTCTATCGCAGGTCGCAGAATTGCATTTTTTATCGCTTCTATCGGGTGCGGAAAATGGTGCGAAAATACCGTATCATTCAAAAAATTATCCAATTCTCTATGTATATTATCAAAATAAACTTCAGGTTCTTTTATCATAAGATTATTTTTCATCGGTTGCTCCTTTCTTTATCAGGATATGAAATTGTGAGTTTGATTTCATTACTCTTTCGGTTAATTTTTTCCCTGTGAAATATTAAACAAAATATCAATGGAAAATCTTTTTCTTTGACCGTATTTTTACAACAAAGGAGAAAGTTATGACTTGTAAATTATTGTTTTTTGACTACAGAAAATCAGAAGAAAAATTTTTTTCAAAAAATAATTTTGAAAATTATGATATAAAATTTTATCGCAACAGTTTGAATAAAGAAACCGTAAAAACCTTACCGCAAGAATTGCTGGATGAAACCACCATAGTGAGCGTTTTTATAACTTCGGAAATCGATAAAGACGTGATTTCAAAATTCAAAAATTTGAGGGTAATTTCGACACGGTCAACGGGCTTTGACCATATTTGCGTAAATTCTTGTACAAACAGAAATATTACTTTGATAAATGTTGAAAATTACGGACAACTTCCCGTTTCTCAGTTTACAATCGGGCTGATTATTATGCTCACTCGCAATATTTTGCCGTCTGTTGCGACAGTTCCCGACAATTCTTTTGCCGTTGAAAATTTTATAGGTACTGATTTGAACAGTTTAACGCTCGGAATTATCGGAACGGGGTCTATCGGTTCGGCGGTTGCTGAGTATGCAAAATGTTTGGGGATGAAGGTTTTAGCGTATGATAAAAATCGCAATTCGGAACTTGAGAAAAACGAGTTTGTAAAATATGTTGAAATGGACGAATTGCTCACTCGCTCGGATATTGTTTCGCTCCATTTGCCTTATACTCAGGAAAATACAAAGATGTTTTCTTATGCTCAATTTGATATGATGAAAAATAATTCGTATTTTATAAATGTCTCAAGGGGTGAATTGGTGGATAATAATGCGTTGTTGAAGGCTCTTGATAACGGCAAATTGAAGGGGGTCGGGCTTGATGTCGTTTCTTGTTTAGAGGCTTCGTCCGAGCGTGAAAAGGTTGAAAAATCTTCTATCTATTGCGTTGATAAATCAAAAATTGTCAAACGACTTTTGCAACACCCGAATGTAATTATCACTCCGCATATTGCATACAATACGCAAGAAGCGATTGATTATATTCTGAAAACAACTTTTGAGGGAATTTCCGATTATTTGTCTGGCGGGTTTAA
This sequence comes from Acutalibacteraceae bacterium, assembly GCA_963654845.1. GTDB lineage: Bacteria > Cyanobacteriota > Vampirovibrionia > Gastranaerophilales > Gastranaerophilaceae > Zag111. The sequence goes on from CAVKDD010000271.1 coordinate 1,942, forward strand.
ACATCGTGTGGTGTAATTTATTTGAAGAAAAACGGTTTAATCGCTAAGGCTATCAAGATTAATCCGCCTGAAATTTCCAAAACTTTTGAAGAAAGGTGTTTAATTCTGTTTCCGCATACAAAGCCGATTATTGACATAAAAAACGAGGCAAAGCCGATTATGCAGCACGCCAATAATAAATTTGTATCGGTTAATCTTATTGAAACTCCTGATACAAGTGCATCAATACTTGTTGCTATGCCAAGCCCGATTAGGCAACGGAAACCGATACAAGCGGCTTCTTCTTTTTCCTGCTCAAAGGCTTCAAGGATAAATTTTGTGCCTAAGATGAAAAATATGCCGAAAACTATCCATTTGCTGAACGGAACTAAAAAATTATATAATTTATTTGTTCCAATGTATCCGATAATCGGCATCAAACCTTGAAATAGACCCATTGTAAGTGCAAGACAAAATGAGTTTTTTCGCTTGTTTGTTTTAAAAATTAATCCTTGCGAAAAGGAAACTATAATACAGTCAATTCCTAAGGCTATTGCCAAAAATATTACTTCAACTAAACTCAATTTCTACCTCAAACAAACGTTTCCAAGGAAACTCATATTTTACGCTTATAGGAGAAATTATAACACCTTCTAAAATTTTTTCAAAGGACTTCATTTCTTGAGGCATAAGTTTTTTGTCAGGGAGCGGCAATTTTTGGCGAACATTTGCCTGATATGCCCAGTCATCCAAAAATCTTGTTATTTGTACTTTTTCAAACGCCTTTTTGTTGTATTTTTTTGCATAAAATTTCATTTTTGCACACAAAATCAAACTGCCCAAACTGTTTGCTGACGTGTTCCATGCCGAATATCCGAAGAAATTT
>CAVKDD010000272.1:0-2761 GCA_963654845.1 Acutalibacteraceae bacterium
CAGTTACACAGGCGAGTATTTTTGTAGCTTTCTTGATTTTTGCAATATGTATTTTTTCTTGTATCGCTCTATGTATAGCCTTTCTAATTCATAGGTTTGTGAAAAAACAAATAACAAATGAAAAATTTTTAGGCTCAAAACTGATTTTCTTTTTACAGTTCATGGGGTTCGTTTTTGCAAGTTTTCCAATACTTCTAATTCAATATTGTCTTGTACATTCTCTAATTACTTCAATTCAAGTTTATATATCTATTTTGTCATTTCATGGATAGTACTCCTTTCTTTTTTTTGTGTGCACTTTTGATTTGTTGGCAGTTTTTGAAAAAGATATTTTAAAGCAACAGAAATTTTGACAAGGACAGTTTATTGTCTTGCCTGTGTAATCTGTTTTGGAAAAAATCAAAGTGATTTACTTTGTTTAATTTTTTATCTTCCGTAAATCAAAACATTAAAATCCAATTTGCTCAGTTTCTTTTTGTTAACTTCCATATTCTTTTTTTTTGAGTGATGGTGCTCCTTTTTTAATTCTCTAACAGTTTAGATTATGTCAAATTTTTCTCAAAAATAAAAGTCCGTATTTTTACTTAAGTAAAAATACGGATTGTTTTTCTCTTTATTTTGTGTATCTTCTCAAATTTTCCCAATAAAAAAGATCCCCCGAAGTGAGTCTTTTAAAGAATTGCTCCAGGCCAGACTTGAACTGGCACTGGGTTATACGCCCAATTGGATTTTAAGTCCAACGCGTCTACCGATTCCGCCACTGGAGCATAATCTGTTTATTAAGTTTTCAATCCTCTTACGGTCAGCACACCGAAACGCACGCCTTCCTTGTTTCTATGTTATATCAAACATTTCTCATTGTCAATTAGAAAATTTGTTTAAATATTCTTCTAATTTTTCTATTCGGGTTTCTAAGTCCGTGATTATTGAAAATAACGAGTTTGTTATGGTTTGTCTGTTTGTACAGGTGGCTCTGCCCAGCAATCCTGATTTTACGTTGTTAAACAGAAATTTTTGAAACATTTTTATTGAATGATAGACCTCTTCGTCCATAATTTTTCGAGCTTCCGCAAGGTATATGAAAAGTTCTGAAGTCGCATTTTTTGCAGGCATGAATTTGCTCTGTCGCAAGAAGAAATAAATTTTTTCCAATTTTTCCCAAACGTTTTTATAACATGCCAGTATTTTTTGTTTTTTCTCGATTAACGTTTGAGTAAAATATTTTTTAGTCTGATTGTAGCCTTCGTCAATAATAGCCTGACGTTTCTCGCTCGGATAATTGAAATCCACAACTACGACATTTCCAGTATTTATAACCAAATAATCGTATTTGTCTGAATTTCCGTATAATTTTTTGATAAAATCGGTTTCGGTTGAGGTCATACAAGAGTACATGCCGTTTACATATTCAGCAACCTTTTCGTCTGTGCCTAAAAATTCGCCTTCAAGTCTGATTTCAAGTATTCTGTCGTTTGTGTCGGCAAGGTTCGGGGAATGTTGCCACATTGGTTTCCCCTTCATCAAATCACCATCCACCAAGAGTTTGTTTCCGACATTAACCGCTCGCATAAGCCCCGGCATGCAACAAGAAATTCTAACTGCCATTGCAACTTCATAATCAGGGGTTTCAAAGGTCGAAAACTCCTTGCATTTGAAAGTGTACATATCAGTTGTAATGATTATCAAATCCTTTTCAAGGTCTGAAAATTTTACGGGTTCGTTCTTGCCTTCCACATATTTTTCTTTATAATACTTCTTTTCAATGAGTTCTCGTAGCCAATTCAGGAAAACCTCCCCTTTGCTCAGTGCAAATTTATGATTAAATCCTAACGAAATATCTCTGAATAATTCAAAATTTACGGAAAGGAAAACTTCGGCGAGCTCTTCTGAAGTATATCCGACAGCGTAAAGCATAGCCACCAACGCTCCGACTGACGAGCCAACAAGAATTGACGGTTTTATTCCGAGTTCTTCAAAACATTTTATAACTCCAGCATGGGCAGCCCCTCTGATTGCTCCCCCGCCAAACATACAAGTGTAACTGAAATTGTCGTAATTTCTCATAGCCTTTATTTTAGCACAAAAAAGAGATTAACTATTCCTCTGTTAATCTCTTTTTTCGTTTTTATAAATCTTTTATGCAATAACTTATGCTGCTTGACCTTTGATTTCTCTGATTAAGTATTCTGCAACCCATTCAAAATCTTTGTTTTCGTGAGCGGCTTTTTCAAGGTATTGAACTGAAACATCACCTAAACGAATAAGTGTCATTGCTACAACACCTCTTTTAATTCCTCTAACTACTTGCAATTCGTCAACCAATTCAGGAACAACTGAAGTTCCGATGCTAACTAATTGATTTTCGATTTTGTTTTTTGTTACGTTATCTGCATTTTCTAATTTAGAAAGAATTTCGTTTACTGATTGCATAATTTTTTCTCCATTTATTGTTCTCAACATTATTATTATAAACTAAAAAATGAGTGAACAGGGATTTCCTTACATAATCTTTATATCTTTATGCAAATATTAATATCTTCTTTACTTCTTTATATTATTGCAGAATTTTATCTTTGATTTCTTCAAGGTATTTGACCGCATAAACTGCCCCGATTGCCCCATCAGATGCCGCCGTAATTACCTGTCTCAGCGGTGTAACTCGAACATCACCGACCGCAAAAACTCCGTCAATAGAGGTTTTCATTGTTTCATCCGTTTCAATAAATCCTTTGCTGTCCTGTTTAAGTTGTCCTGAAAATAA
>CAVKDD010000273.1:0-2726 GCA_963654845.1 Acutalibacteraceae bacterium
ATGTTAATATTTGTCTTCTTTTATTAAAGAAAAGATTAAATCAGACCGATAACTAATTTGTAATCAGAAATAATTAGTCTAACGGAGTAAATCAATTATGATAAAGAAGATAACAACACCCTCTAATAACAAATCAGGTTGTGTTGAACTTATATTAAGAGGAGCAAAAAAGCGTCGCACATTGGCTTATGCTAATGCTAATATGATAAATTCTGACGCTGGGATTAAAGCTAATTTAAGAGCTGTAAAATAGCCTATCAAGTAAAAAACGATAAGAAAAGAGAGTATTAATAAAGCCGGTCACCATATACCGGCATTTTTATTGGGTTTAAGAAGGCGGCACGACCAAAAGGTCGTGCCGCCTTAGCCTTAGCCATAGCCTTAAAATATCCCAAAACTATCTTCTGCTCAAAACAAATCCGTGAACCGTCTTGTCAAAGGTTAGCTGGATATCAACCCCTTTACCGTTGAACGCTTCAGGCAGTGCCTCAAACGGAACAGAATTTTTAACCGCATCAGTTGCAGCAGTATCAAATTCTTTATTTCCGGAAGTTTTAAATTCGCTCAAAGTCACAAGAGTTCCGCTTTTTGACACCGTGAAAATCACGGCAACCTTCAAATCGTCCTCAACCTGCGGTCTTTTCCAGTTACTTGCAACTTTTGCTTGCAAAGTTCGCATATAAGCATTGAAATCAATCGCCGTAGGTTTTTCTTCAACCGTTTTTTGCTCCGGTTTTGCTTCTGTCGGTGGGTTTATCGGTGTAATTTCAGGTTGCGTTTGAGGTTTTACACTTGTTTGTTTCTTCTCGGCAACTGTTTTACAAACCAATTCCAAGTAATCTTCAACAATACTATCAGGCGGAACGGTGTGCCAACTGTCACCAAGCGAAGAATCCGTAGCAATTAAATTATTCTTCAAACCATACACCAAAACATCGTTCATCTTGATTTTTCGAGAAGAACAATCCACGCTATATCGCACCAAATCATACCAAATTTTTTGAGAATAAGACTCTTCCGCCAACACAAAATCCTGATTTCCGTCATTCAATTCCTTTGTCCAAAACGAATAAACATTACTTTGATTAGGCACAGGCATGATGCCCGAAACATCTAAATAAATTTTATCGGTTATTTTCGTCCAACTCGCAGCATAAGCACACAGTCCGACCGCAACAATCATCAATGAAATAATTATTTTACGCATAAAATTACTCCAAATTATCTAATATAAATTTCCCTATTTTACCTTCTCTAAAATCTCTCAGAATATAAACGGAAGTTCGCTCTCTATCAGTGCTTCCGCCTGTCAAAAGCCAATTTCTCGTAATCGAAATATTATCAATATTTAACTCCAACTCCTCAGGTAATTTGTAATATTCCCTAAACATTTTAGCCTGATAATCATTCAACACGTCAAGCAATTCTTGAGCAACAATTTCATTAGAATAAGCATTTTCGGAAATCGCATTAACAAACGCCAATTTTCTTGCCTTTTGTTGGTCGTCTTGCTTCATCGGGATAATCCCCGGAGTATCAAGAAGTTCCAACTGCGGATTAATTCTTACCCACTGTTGCTGACGGGTAACCCCTGCTTTTGCTCCGATTTTCGTTTTTGAAGACCTTGTCAACTTATTAATAATACTTGATTTTCCGACATTTGGCATGCCGACAACCATTACTCTTGCAGGACGTCTTAACAAACCTTTTGCCATAATAGCCTGAATTCTCGGTTCTGACAATTCAACAGCCTTTTTGACAATAAATTTCAAGTCTTTTGAATTTTTTGCATCGGTAGGAATAACAGGAAAGCCTGACTGTTCAGCCAAATAGTCAACGAATTTTGATAATTCTTGTTTTGGAGTTAAATCAGCCTTATTAAGCAAAATTAAACGAGGCTTTTGACCCAAAAGCCTCGAAATTTCTCCATAACTACTCGATAACGGCAAGCGTGCATCAAGCACCTCAATCACTGAATCCACCAAAGAGAGTTGCTCTTTTAGTTTTTTTTCTGCTTTCGCAATATGTCCCGGATACCAGTGAATATGAGTCTTATCTTTTTTCAATTTTTTCCTTAATACGAGTTGCCTTACCTGAACGTTCTCTCAAGTAGTATAATTTTGCACGTTTAACATCACCACGTCTCAAAACGTTGATTTTGTCAATTCTTGGTGAGTTGATTAAGAATACTCTTTCTACACCAACACCTTGGAATACTTTTCTAACAGTGATAGTTTTGTTCAAACCTGAACCGTGCATTTTAATGATAGTACCTTCAAATGCTTGGATTCTTTCTTTGTTACCTTCAACGATTTTAACAAAAACTTTTACTGTATCACCGGCATTAAGACTTGGTAGGTCTTTGCCCAAATAATTTTTTTCTAATTCATCAATGATTGGGTTATTCATTTTTGCTTTCCTTTATATTTCTAATATCTTACTAAATTGTGTAATTCCTTAATCGGTGTTTATTAACTTTTCCACACAAAGCTCACCGACGCACGTTCGTATCATAAATACTATAATAAAGTCAGTAAATTTGCAAGTCGTCATCTCAAGATTGTTAATAACTGTTACGGGCGTTCGTTTATAATCGAAATTTTATGATATATTTACAACTATGGGAACGGATTACAAAAAACTTTTAAAAAAGAAGAAAAAGAAGTATTGCAACATTAACACAATGGGCGTAAACATTGATAAAAACGAATATTACGAGATAATTC
>CAVKDD010000274.1:0-2706 GCA_963654845.1 Acutalibacteraceae bacterium
TTACATATCCTACTCACACTCCTGTAAAAGTCGGTATTGACTATACAGGCGGTACAATTATGCAATACGGTACTTCTGATAAAGTTACAACAAAACAAATCGAAGTTACTCGTGAAAAACTTGAAAAAATCGGCGTTGAATCACCTTATGTTCAGGTGCTGAGCAATAATGCCACAACAAGAGAAGATAACGGTATTAATTCTGTTATCTCTATCAGAACTCCTTTCTTGAAAGAGGGTTCTAAATTATCTGATGAAGTTACTGAAGTTGTTTCTGCTCAATATCATAATACTACCTTGTTGCAATTTACATCAATCGGTGCAACTTTGGGTAAAGAATTGTTGAACAAATCCTTGATTGCTCTTGGCTTGGCAATTATCGGAATTGTTGCTTATGTATCTTTCAGATTTAAACTTGATTACGGTATTGCCGCAATTTTAGGTTTGTTGCACGACTGTATATTTGTTGTCGGTGCGTTCTCGTTGATGGGTATTTTCTGGAATGTTCAAATTGACGGTTTGTTTATCACCGCAATTTTGACAATTATCGGTTTCTCAATCAACGATACAATCGTAACCTTTGACAGAATCAGAGAAAACTTGAGATATTATGGTAAGAAAATGTCCTTCGGTGAAATCGTTGACGCTTCCGTAAATCAAACTCTTGCAAGAAGTATCAATACTTCATTGACAGCGTTTTTAACCTTGTTGGCATTGTACTTGTTCGGCGGCTCTACAACAAAAGATTTCGTATTGGCAATGATGCTCGGTATCGTTATCGGTGTTTACTCAAGTATCTTCTTCTGCTGTATGCTTGTTGATTTTTGGGAAGAAAGAAAATCAATTAAAAAAGAAAAAGCAGTTGAAGTTGTTGAAAACAAAAACGCAACAGTTTAATAAATACAATTCAAAAACTGATAAAAAATACCTTGTGGGGAATTTCTACAAGGTGTTTTTTTATGCTAAAATGGAAACAATACAAGGATTATATTAACTAAAGGGTTTAAAAATGTTTGACAATCTAAGCGAAAAATTACAAAATATTATTTCAAAAACTCACAGTCAGGAATTGACTCAGGACAATATGCAAGATGCCTTGAGAGAAATCAGACGTGCGTTGTTAGAGGCTGATGTTAACTTGCGAGTGGTTAAGTCTTTTATTTCTTCGATAAAAGATAAAGCCGAAGGCGAAAATATTTTGCAAGGTGTAAATCCTTCTCAACAGTTGGTTAAAATCGTTAATGACGAACTTGTAGAACTTTTGGGAAAAGAGTTAAAACCGCTTGATTTGTCGGGACATCCGAGTTTGATTATGATGTTGGGGCTTCAAGGTTCGGGTAAAACCACTTCTTCTGCTAAACTTGCCGTAAAATTGAAAAAAGAAGGCAAAAATCCTTTGCTTGTTGCGTGTGACGTTTATAGACCCGCTGCGATTTCTCAGTTGAAAACTTTAGGACAGGAAATCGGCTGTGAAGTCTTTACTGTGCCTGATTCAACAGATGTTCAGGAGATTGTTAAAAAAGCGATTGATTATTCAAAAGAAAACGGCTTTAATGTTTTAATCCTTGATACCGCAGGACGTTTGCAAATTGACACCGAGATGATGGCGGAATTGCTTATTATTGATAGAGTTTTCAGACCTAATGAAAAACTTTTGGTAATTGATGCGATGACGGGTCAAGAGGCGGTTAATGTTGCGGAAAATTTTGATGCTCAGATTGGCTTGACAGGGCTTGTGCTTACAAAATTGGACGGTGATTCTCGTGGTGGTGCGGCGTTGTCTGTTGTTCATTGTACGGGAAAACCTATTAAATTGACGGGTACGGGTGAAAAATTGAATGCGTTAGAGGATTTTTATCCTGAACGTATGGTTACAAGAATTTTGGGTATGGGTGATATTGTTTCGCTTGTTGAACGTGCTCAAGAGGTTTTTGACGAAAAAGAAGCGTTGAAAATGCAAGAGAAAATTCAAAAAGAACAGTTTTCGTATAATGATTTTTTGAATATGCAAAAGCAGATGAAAATGTTTGGTTCGGTGGATCAACTTTTGGGAATGCTTCCCGGGGTTAATTTGAAACAGGCGGATAGAGAAAAGATTTCTCACGCAAGTGAAACCGAGTTCAAAAAGATAGAAGTGTTTATCCAAAGTATGACGGAAGAAGAACGTGAACACCCCGAAATTATGAATACGAGCCGCAAAAAACGTATTGCAAAGGGCTGCGGTATGGATATGCACACCATAAATATTTATATCAAACAGTTTGAGCAAATGCGTATGATGATGGGCGGAATGAATAAAATGCAAAAAATGTTTGGCGGCTTTGGCAAAAAGAACGAGAAAAAAGCAATGGTTCAAGCAATGAAAATGATGGGCAAAATGAAACATCGTTTTTAGGTTTTGCGTTTGTTTGATTAGTTTTGCATAATTGAGAGGAATATTAATCAGATTCTGAATAACAAGAAAATTTATTTGCTCATTGCATTCGCAAAAATTTTCTAAGTTTTCAGAATGACGTACCATTTGGTAGGCTCACCAAATAGTCATTCCGGACAAGCACGAGCAGAGTGCGTAACGAAGTGAAGGCACGTTTAGTGCGAGTGCGAAAGATCCGGAATCTGTTTACAAAGATTGTACAAACTTGATATTTATTTTAACAGATTCTGAATAAGATAAAATCTACGCAATTAAAATTGCTTGATTTTTAAT
>CAVKDD010000275.1:0-2706 GCA_963654845.1 Acutalibacteraceae bacterium
TCACTTAAAAAATTATTGACTTTTTATATTCAATTTATATCACTTTTGTTACATAAGTTTACAATAGGCTCAATTTATTAAAGTTTACCCATAAGTATGCCGATTATAAGTTTGTACGATTGAAAGGAATATGTTGAACGATGGGTATATCGGCATCACAAGCAAGATTATTAACAATTACTGCCAGACTGACTTCTAATGAGTATGAATCTCAACAAATTTCTAATGCAAAAATGAGATTGGCAACTCAATCAGAAGCCGCAAGCAGTGAATATATTGCAGCATTAAATTCAACACAACTTCAATTTATGACTTACGATGCTAAAGGTGAAGCGGTTACCGCACCTTTGACGGCAAGCGTACTTTATCAATATTCCGACTTGAAAAATCAATATGCACTTGTTAATACAAGCGGTCAAGTCTTGATTAGCAACGGTGATGCGGAAAACTTTGAAAGAGCATCTAACCTTGATGAATTTTTGGAAAGTTACGGAATTACAAAAGAATTCAAATCCAACGCTTTGGCTGATAATTTTGATAAATTGTCAAAAACATCAGATGAAGGCGGTGTGGCTGATTACTATGAAGAATGGGAAGCAGCAATCAACGAATTGAAATCTACAGGCATGTATGAAAATGAAAACGGTGATATGATTACCGCAAATGATGATGATTATTATGCAGAGAAAAAAGATGCGTTCTCATCTTACACAACCGCAATGGAAGCCTATGATAACGCATTAATCAAATATAATATGCAACTTTATGATGATGCTGATTTGGAACCGTTTTTGAACTCTTTGGCTGAGGCAAAAACAAATTACGCAAATTATGCAACTTATGACCAATACATCAAATCAAAACTTGCTTATGTATCTGAAACCGATGCAAACGGCAATACTTCAAAACATTTTTCACAATTATACAAAAATGCTGAAAAATACTATGCAGTATTGTCAGATTTCCAAGCAGAAGCAGATAATTTAGGTTGCAAAACCACTGAAGATACTTACGCATATTCAGATGCTACAAAGGCTCAATGGTACACTAACCTTTGGTACAGATTGAACGGTTCGTCAACCGAAAAATCAGCACAAGGAAGTTACGGAACTAATTATGCGGTTTTGGATAACAAGCTTGCAACAAGCACTCAATGGGTACAAGATGCCTTAACTCAAGGAGCGATTTCACTTGAACGAGCAACTTATACAAATGCGTCAAACAAAGAAAATGACCCTGATAATCCGTTTAACATGACCTTAAACGGTATCAGTTGGAGTTCCGCAATTTATTCTAACTGTTCAGATTTCACTCAAGCCGATAACGATTCAGCCGTAGCGAAAGCAGAAGCCGAATATACAAGAAAAACAAACGAAATTGATGCAAAAGATACAAAATATGAAAACAAAATAAAAGCTTTGGACACAGAACACAATACCTTGCAAACGGAATACGAAGCTGTCCAAACGGCAATGAGTAAAAACATTGACCGATCTTTCAAAACCTTTAACGGTTAAAACTAATTGATAATGACTTATAAATATTTTCCCCTACAATTTTTACATTCCCTCCATTTTATAGTATGATAAATACCAAATTTGGAGGTTTTTATTATGCGTACAATTACACTAATCAACGGCGATGGGATAGGTCCTGAAATTTCAGAAAGTGTTGTTCAAATCATAAAAGCGAGCGGGCTTGAAATAAATTGGGAAATTCAAACCGCAGGAGCAGATGTTATAGAAAAAGAAGGAACTCCGCTTCCTCAAAGAGTTTTAGACTCAGTTAAAAGAAACAAAATTGCCTTGAAAGCACCTGTTACAACGCCTATCGGTAAAGGTTTTCGCTCAGTAAATGTGCAGTTAAGAAAATCTCTTGATTTGTTTGCAAATTTAAGACCTTGCAAAAATCTTCCGGGTGTTGAAACTCGATTTGATAACGTTGATTTGGTCGTGGTTCGAGAAAATACTGAGGATTTGTACGCTGGAGTTGAGGAACAGATTGACGAAAACACGGCACACAGTATAAAAATTATTACAAGAAAAGCCTCTGAAAGAATTTGTAAATTCGCATTTGATTACGCCGTTGCAAATGGCAGGCATGAGGTGTGCGTGGTTACAAAGGCAAATATTATGAAATTGTCTGACGGCTTGTTTTTGGAGTCTTATCGAAAGGTGGCAAAAGATTATCCGCAGATTAAAACTCGTGAAATTCTTGTGGATAACTTGTGCATGCAACTTGTTCAAGACCCGTCAAGATTTGACGTTTTGGTGTTGCCTAATTTGTACGGTGATATAGTTTCAGATTTGACGGCTGGGCTGATTGGCGGACTTGGCGTGGCTCAGGGGGCAAATATCGGTGAAGATTGTGCGGTGTTTGAACCTGTACACGGTTCCGCACCTGATATAAAAGGTCAAAATAAAGCAAATCCGACCGCCTTGCTCTTGTCGGCTATTGAAATGTTGAAGTATATCAAGGAATTTGAATATGCTGAAAAGATAGAAAAAGCACTGTTTAAAACCTTGTCGGAAGGTCACAAAACCTCCGATATCGGCGGCAACTTGACCACTACCGAGTTTACTCAAAAGATTATCGAGAATTTGTAAAAGGTATTAAACTAATTTTATTTGTGGAATTTTAAGTATCAGGCAATGCCGTGACCTACGTTTTATAATGTTCCCCGCTGGCAGGGGAACCGAAATCTGT
>CAVKDD010000276.1:0-2702 GCA_963654845.1 Acutalibacteraceae bacterium
TGGTTGCTTACTGCGTTTCAGAATGACGAGAGCGTTGCTAAAATGTTTGTTGGATATACTTGCCCAATAGGTGAAAATGCAGGTACTGCTTGGGTTTAAACCCTTTGAAAAGTAGGTCGGCATTGCTATGCCGACAACGTAATTTTATGGGCCTGACATACATTGAGCCTTTGCAATAGGTGTCGATTTCTCTATACCTTCTCCAACAACACAACGGCATTGGCTTCGATTGCGAGTTTTTGACCGACTGAATCCAAGTTTTCTTTGGTTTTGGCTTTGATTGAAAGTTGATGATTTTCTATGCCGAGCATTTCACAAAGTCTTGTTTTCATTTTGGGAATATACGGCATCATTTTGGGAGCCTGTGCAATAATATTACTGTCAATATTTACAACGGAATACCCTTTGCTTTTAATCAGGTCATAAACGTGTTTTAGCAAAATCGTGCTGTCAATATCTTTATATTTCGGGTCGGTATCGGGAAAAATTGTTCCGATATCGTCAAGTGCCAACGCTCCCAGCATTCCGTCAATAATTGCGTGAATTAAAACATCCGCATCTGAATGTCCGAGCAAGCCTTTTTCGTGAGTGATTTTGACTCCGCCGATTATGAGTTCTCTGCCTTCAACAAGTTTATGTATATCATAGCCAAGTCCGATTCTGTACATTTTTTCTCCGCCTTCTTGTAATAACTTTTGCTAACATGATATATTAAATATGATGAATAGTAAAATTTTGGGTTTGAATAACGATTTACTTCTCGCAGATGCAATGCCTGTTGTGACACGCAGAACTACGACATCTCAACCTGCTTACTACCCTTCAGAAGCGTACGATGATTACGGCGTTTCAACTCTTTATTATTCAAGAGGGTTTAGCTCTTTGTTTTTCTTCGTTTTCGTTATTGTGATTTGTTGGTTGGTCGTAACCTCTCTTTTGGGAATTCTTATTCCTTTTCTGTTGCGAGACAAAACCAAGACTTGCAAATCTTGTGGAGCAAAAATTCCCGCAAAAGACGGAGTTTTCCCGAAAAATTGTCCAAAATGCGGTGCTAATTTATAAGAATTATTTTAGCTTCCAAAATAATTCATCAAGCCATCGTGGAGTTTTTCGTTTTTACAAAGTTTTTTAAGTTTTGCGATTGCACGGTTTTCGATTTGGCGGATTCTTTCTCTTGAAACTCCGTATTGTGAGCCGATTTCATCAAGAGTTTTCTTAACTCCGTTATTATCCAAGCCGTAACGCAAAATCAAAACGTCACGTTCTTTTTGGCTAAGTTGGTTCAAAATCTGTCTGATATCTTGCAACAAGTTTTCGTGTGTAACCTTGCCGTCAGGTGTGATTGTGGATTTGTCAATGATGAAATCCGCAATTTTTGAAGAATCTTCATCACTTGAGGTTGGGGTGTCCATGCTCACTGTTGATTGTGCAGATTTTATGATTGAGGTTAATTTTGATACAGGCAAGCCCAAACGGTATGCAATTTCTTGTTTTGTCGGGGTGTGTCCGAGTTCTGTTGTCAAATCAAGTGTTGCACGTCTGATTTTTCCGATTGAGTCAATCATGTGGATAGGAAGCCTTATAATCCTTGCTTTGTCTGCGATTGCACGGGTTATTGATTGTTGAATCCACCAAGTCGCATAGGTCGAAAATTTGTAGCCTTTTTTGTAATCAAATCTTCCCGCAGCCTTGATTAGCCCTACATTTCCTTCTTGAATAAGGTCTAAAAAGGACAAGCCTCTGCCGATATATTTTTTTGCAATACTTACGACAAGTCTTAAATTGGCATTAACCAAAACATTTTTGGCAAAATCGTCATGTTTTTCTTGGATTTTCTTTGCCAAATCAAGTTCTTCCGCTGAGGATAATAGCGGAATTTTACCGATTTGTCGCAGGTAAATTTTCACGCTGTCATCTGAACTAACGGTCATTATATTTTCTTGAACACTCGGAACTTCAACGGATTTCAGTACGTCCTCGCCGTCTTCGGCTTCTTCCTCTGTTTCAAGTTCTTGTAACTTTTTAAAATCTACGTTCTCATCTGAAATATCATCTGTCAGTATTCCAAAAGATTCAAATTCTTTTTTCACAAAGCTCTCCTATCTTACTTATTATGATATTACCAAACAATGATTTTGGGTTCATCTAATCAGATTATTTATTTTTGTTATTAGAAAGTTTTTGTCTTAGGGTTTCAAAAATTATTGCACTGAGTGCGTTTGAAACGTTAAGTGAATTGAAATTGTTTTGCATCGGAATTTTTACCACAAAATCGGACGCTTTCAATAACGATTTTGAAACTCCGGCATGCTCAGCACCCATAATGATTGCAAAGTTCATATCATTGTATTTAACATCATAATAATTATCTTTTGCGGATGCGTCCGTTGCAATTATCCACCAGTTATTATCCTTTAGTTTTTGAACTGCGTTAACAAGGCTATTTACTTTTATGATAGGAATGTGATTTATCGCTCCCGCACTGATTTTTTCTACTGTTGAATTTACTTGGACATTTCTGCGGGAAGGTATTATAATTCCGTCAACTCCCGCACAAACACATGTTCTGATTATTGCCCCTAAATTGTGGGAATCTTCCACCCCGTCAAGAATTACAAGCGAAGAATTTGTATGGTCTTTGCTTTCTATAAAGTCTTCCAATTCCGTGTATTTTATCGGCGAAATTTGTGCAATAATTCCCT
>CAVKDD010000277.1:0-2675 GCA_963654845.1 Acutalibacteraceae bacterium
ATATATCACATAATAAGAATAAACTGTCCCCTCAAATTTAAAATCAACTTTTTAGGTGATTTTAAAACTAAACAGGCAATAAATCATACTCATAGCCGAGTTTTAATGCTTCAATATTTTTCGGAATAAGTTGTTTTCTGTGTGGCGGAATTACGTTATACAACGCTTTTTCCAAAGTTTTCAGATTAACGGAATTGCAAACTTTTGCCACAATTCCTAATGCTAATATATTAGACATTTTGATATTGCCGAGTTTTTCTTGAGCAAGTTCTGTTATCGGTGCAACCGCATAGTTAATGTCTTCTCTGATTTTGTTAATCTTTGCAAGTGAAGAGTTTACAATGATTGTACCGCCTTTTTTAACCCAAGAAATGTATTTGTCAAATGAGGCTTGGTTTAGCACGACAATAAAATCTGCTTTCGATTTTTGAACCGCACCGACTTCCTCATCAGACATAACAACGGTACAATTAACTGTTCCGCCTCTCATTTCAGCACCGTAAGAAGGATACCAGGTAACTTTTTTATCATCAAGCATAAATCCGTTAGCCAATACCTCTCCGGCAAGTAATACGCCTTGTCCGCCAAATCCTGCTATAATAAAATCTTTTTCCATAATGTATCCTTATTTAGTTTCTGCTGTAACGTCTTTATAAATCCCCAACGGGAAAGTTTTTTGCATTTCGTTTTTAACTCTTTCGTGAGATTGTTCAGGTGTCATTCTCCAGTTTGTCGGGCAACCTGAAAGAATTTCAACAAATCCGAGCCCAAGACCTTGAAGTTGAACTTCAAAAGCCTTCTTGATTGCCTGTTTTGCTTTTCTGATATTTGCAACACTGTCAAGAGAAACTCTTGCACTGAAAGCTGTACCTTCACACAACGCAATATGTTCGGCTATTTTAATCGGATAACCGTAGTATTCGGCATTTCTTCCTGTCGGAGAAGTTGTCGTAACTTGTCCCATCATTGTTGTAGGTCCGAGTTGACCGCCTGTCATACCGTAAGTTGTATTATTTATACAAATTGCTGAAATCTTTTCACCACGAAGTGCGGCATGGATTCCTTCGGCAAGTCCGATTGAAGCAAAATCGCCGTCACCTTGATATGTGAACACGAATTTGTCTGGTCTTGCACGTTTAATACCTGTAGCTTCAGCCATTGCTCTTCCGTGAGGAGATTCTAAAGCATCAATGTTTAGAAAATCGTAAATTGTAACAGAACAACCAATCGCAGCGGCAATGATTGCATTATCTCTAATTCCCAATTCGTCAAGGCATTCCCCGACAAGTCTTATCGCAACACCGTGGTCACATCCCGGACAGAAGGTATATTTGAAATCTTTTTTGAACGATTCCGGAACTTTAAATACTTGTGTTTCCATTATACTAACTCCTCAATTCTTTCAACTATTTCTTCCGGTGCCGGTGGTGTTCCGACTGCCTTATTTATCAACTCAACTGGACATTTTCCGTTAACCGCAAGTTTTACATCGTTAACCATTTGTCCCATATTAACTTCAACCGTGATAACTTTTTTAACTTTGTCCGCTAATTGGTTAATTCTCTTTGTCGGGAACGGATACAAGGTAATCGGTCTTAGAATACCTGCTTTGATACCTTTTTCTCTGCACCTTTTAGCGGCAGTTTTAACGTTTCTCGAAGTTGAACCGAAACTTACCAAAAGTACGTCCGCATCTTCTGTTCCGACTTCTTCCCATTCTGTTTCGTTTTCTTCGATAACTTTGTATTTGTTCTTATAAAGATTGTCCATAAATACGCAATGTTCATCAGCGATTGGAGCATAAGAACGAATAATACGGGCTTCTCTGTCTTTTGCACCCGTCAAAGCCCAATCCGAATGGTCAATTTCAGGGTACGGATATTCTTTAAATTCCAAAGGTTCCATCATTTGCCCTAACAAGCCGTCAGCAAGCAATACTGTCGGATTTTTGTACTTGTGGGCAAGATAGAATGCTTTGTATGTCAAATCAAAACATTCCTGAACTGTTGCGGGAGCAAGCACGATTAGGTGGTAATCTCCGTTTCCGCCGCCTTTTGTAGATTGATTGTAATCCCCTTGTGACGGGTAAATATTACCTAATCCCGGCCCGCCTCTCATAACGCTTACCAATACGACAGGAAGTTCATCCGCTGTTGCATAAGACAAGGCTTCCTGCATAAGTGAAACGGCACATGAAGAAGATGATGACATTGCCTTAACACCCGTTGAGCATGCCCCGAGTGTCATATTAATTGCCGCAAGTTCACTTTCTGCCGAAACGTAGGCTCTGTGAAGTTCTTGCATCTTTCCGCTCATAAACTCTCCGATTTCACTTTGCGGAGTAATAGGATAACCGAAATAGCACTGACATCCTGCCATAACGGCGGCATTTGCTATTGCATAATTACCTTTCATCAAAACTTTTTTACCGGTTGTAACTTCAACTGACATATTTTCTAACCTCTATAAACTTCTTTTATCGCTAAATCGGGACATCTCATTGCACACATTGCACAGCCCAAACATTCCTTGTTTTTGTCGTCAAATTCAACAATTCTGTTACCTAAATTGTTAGTCTTTTCGCTGACCTTAATCAACTTTTTAGGACACTCTTTGATGCACAAATAGCATGCCTTACATCTCGTGTCATCAATTACTATGTGACTCATAATATC
>CAVKDD010000278.1:0-2661 GCA_963654845.1 Acutalibacteraceae bacterium
GTATGGTATGGTGTGGCGGGGCGGTGTACTTATGCTCAAAAATTGTCCATAATAAGAATACGGATTTGCAAAAATTCCAAAATAAAACAGATTCCGGCTCACGCACTCGCATAAAACAACACTGCTCGTGCTGCCCGGAATGACATTTTGTAGAGCTTACCAAACGGTTTGTCATTCTGAAAACTTAGAAAATTTTTGCGATTGAAAAGAGCAAATAAATTTTCTTGTTATTCTTCTTCGGCTTCGCCTACGCATACAGGCTCACACAACTCACCGTAGGTTCGTTGGTTCGCTTTGTAACAATCTGTTTCAAATAGCAAGAAAAGGAGTACAAGAAAACATGAAAAAAGCGTTTACGTTGGCGGAAGTCTTGATAACACTGGGGATAATCGGTATTGTGGCGGCAATGACTATCCCTGCTTTGAATAATAAAATTAGGGAAAAGGAAACTATTACCAAACTTCAGACAACGTATTCTATTTTGGCACAGGCGTTCAAATCTATTGAGGCGGAGTCGGGCGACCCTGATGCTTGGAATTTGTCAGGTGCTTCTTATAAAAAAGAAGATTCTGAAATTATTGCAAAATACATTTTGCCTTCGCTAAAAATTACTGAGGATTGCGGAACGGGGGCTAATACGTCTTGTTTTTACGGCGGAGGTTATAAATATTTAAACGGTAGAGCGGCCGGAGCATACGGTGGTAACGGTTTATATAAGGTCGTTTTGTTAAACGGTACGGCACTAAGCTTCGGTCAATGGAATGCGAATGAACGCATTGATTTTTATGTTGACACAAACGGCGTGAAGGCTCCAAATACTATCGGGCGTGATTTGTTTGTAATATCTTGGTACAAGGACAAAGGGTTGCTTCCGCTCGGTGCAACGGGGACAGGTTACAGTTGTGATAAAACAAACAACGGTTGGGGGTGTGCAGATTGGGTTATATCAAAGAAAAATATGGACTATTTGAAGTAAATCTTGTGATTTTTCCTTGCTAACACATTGAAAATAGTGTAATATTCTGTCTATGTGGAAGATGAAAGGAAAATTATGCTAGAATACATATCGAAAGTTTTGGAGCAAAACGCAAATGCAAATCCTCATGAACCTGAATTTTTACAGGCTGTGAAAGAGGTTTTGACGACTGTTGCTCCTGTTGTACAAAATCACCCTGAGTTTGAAAATCTTGCAATTTTGGAAAGATTTATAGAACCTGAACGTATAATTTCGTTCAAAGTTCCTTGGGTGAATGATGAAGGCAAAGTTATTGTGAATCGTGGATATAGAGTGCAATTTAACTCTCTAATCGGTCCGTATAAAGGCGGTTTGAGGTTTCACCCAAGCGTAAACCAAAGTATTATCAAGTTTTTGGGCTTTGAACAAATCTTTAAAAACGCCTTGACAGGCTTGCCGATTGGCGGAGCAAAAGGCGGTAGTAATTTTGACCCGAAAGGCAAATCCGATGCGGAAATCATGAGATTTTGCCAAAGCTTTATGACCGAACTTTATAAACATATCGGGCAAGATGTTGACGTTCCTGCGGGAGATATCGGCGTTGGTGCTCGTGAAATCGGTTATTTATTCGGACAGTATAAACGAATTAAAACTGCTTATGAAGGCGGCGTTTTGACAGGAAAATCAATTTGTTACGGCGGTTCGTTGGCAAGAAAAGAAGCGACAGGCTATGGTTTGATTTATTTTATGAAAGAAATGTTAAAGGCTAATAATCAGTCAATGCAAGGAAAAACCGTTATTATATCGGGTTCGGGAAATGTTGCGATATATGCTTGCGAAAAAGCTCAAAGCGAAGGTGCTAAGGTCGTAGCGATGAGCGATTCTAACGGGTGTATTTTTGACACTAATGGAATTGATTTGGAAGCAATTAAAGAAATTAAAGAAGTTAAACGTGGCAGAATTAAAGATTATTTGAATTATCATTCTGAAGCTCAGTATATCGAAAGTAACGGCGGAGATTCTCTTGTTTGGGCGATAAAGGCTGATATTGCCTTGCCTTGTGCAACTCAAAACGAGGTTACTCTTGAAGGGGCTAAAAAACTTGTTGAAAACGGCGTTTTGGCGGTTGGTGAAGGTGCAAATATGCCTTGTACGTTAGAGGCTACGGAATACTTGATGGAACATGGAGTTCTTGTTGCTCCCGCTAAGGCTGCAAATGCAGGCGGTGTTGCAACTTCCGCTATTGAAATGTCTCAAAATAGCATGCGTTATTATTACACATTTGAAGAAGTTGATGCGAAATTGGAACAAATTATGGTCAATATCTTCAATTCCTGCCAAAAAGCGATGGATAAATATGATTTGGGTCATAACTACACTGCAGGTGCAAATATTGCCGCATTTGAGAAATTGTCTGAAGCAATGATTTGTCAAGGTATTGTTTAGTGTTGAATTAACACTTATTAGGCTGAATTATTGTTTTGTTAGTGACAAATTATATACATAATAAAATCCTTCCCATACGGGAAGGATTTTTGGTCTTAAGTGCGGTTTTAAGTATTTAAAACCATTTCGGGGTAAATAAAAAGAGTTAAGTCTGTCATATTTTTCATTATGCCATATATGGTATATGAATATATGTTGATTCGGTTTGGGTTGCACGTCTTTTTGGAGTGCATAGTATATTATAAGCCTTTACAAAATTG
>CAVKDD010000279.1:0-2661 GCA_963654845.1 Acutalibacteraceae bacterium
AGTCTGTCCAAATTTGCGTTATTACAGGCAAAATTTCTTTATAAATATTAATACCTTCTTGGGTAATTTTTATTTTGAAAATTTTTCTGCCGTTCACGTCAGGAGTTTTTGTGACAAAGCCATGCCCTTCCAAAATCGTGATTATTCTTGAAATATTTGGTCTGTCTTTTAGGGTTAGTGCGGATAATTGCCTTTGGTACAATTCGTCATTTTCATACAAAACCTCAAGCACCATAAATTGTTCGGGTGTTATTTGAAATTTGTGAGCGGTAAATGTTTGTACTGCCAGCATTCTTGATAGATTGCCTACTCCTGAAAGTTTCGGACCGATTTTTTGATTGAATAAATCTTTGTTGTGCATGATTTTCTCTTTGTGTTATTATAATAACATAAGGAAATAAAAAATAGTATGAAAAATTTAAAAATATTAATTATTTTAATATGTTTACTCTCATTTACCACTGTAGCAAATGCCAAAACTCAAGAAAACTCCGAGCAAACGAGGATTTCTTACATGAATCTGGCATGGTGGGAAAAGTTTAACGATGAAAATTTAAACAGTAATTTAACAAAATTGTATTCAAACAATCAGGATTTGAAGATTGCTTCAATAAAATCTCAGCAGTCTCAACAAATTATGAAGCAAGCCTTTGCAAATCAACTTCCGCAAGTTTATTTTAACGGAAATTTGCAACGTGTATTTACGGCAAGTGATGAGAAATTCGGGAGTTTGGTAATTCCGGATTACAATCAGGCTCATTACAATTTGCCACTCACAATGTCTTATGAGGTTGATATTTGGGGTGAAAATTATTTGAAAACCAAGAGTTTTAAAAAGCAAATCGAAATGACAAAACAAGATGAACATTCTTCTTATATTTCGATTTCTTCAAACTTTGCATCAGAATATTATACCTTGATTGGTTTAGATAAACTCATTGAAAATCAACAGAATTTGAAGGAGTTGGAAGAGCAAATCGTAGAATTAGAAGTTCAAAAATATGAAAGCGGGTTGTGTCCGCTGGCGGAAGTTTTGTCTGAAAAACAAACCCTTGCTCAGATGACGGAACGTTTAAATTCGCTGAAAGAACGTCAAGACGTGGTATCTAATGACTTATTCTCAATGCTAGGTGACAGATACGATACAAAAATTTTGAGAAGTGATTATAATTCGATTACAATCCCGAGTATTCCTAGCGAAATTTCAACGGAAATTATCGAACATCGTCCTGATATCAAAAAAGCTGAAGCTTATATCGAAAAAACAGGAATTGATGTGAAAGTTGCCCGCCGTGATTTCTTGCCGAAGTTCCAAGTTTACGGTCAAGTCGGATTTAATGCTTTTGATTGGTGCAGAATGTTTGCTCCTCACACGTTTTTGTCTAATGTCGGGGTTGCTCCGTCACTTGATTTGTTTACGGGCGGTTTGAAAAAAGCGAGATTAAAATATAGCAAATTAGAATACGAAAAGGCTTTGCAAATCTATGAAAAAAGCATTCTGACTTCAATTCAGGAATTGAACGATTCTTTGATGAGTTACAGAACTTCTGAACTTAACCATAAGAAAAGTTTGGAGCGTTACGAATTGGAGCAGGCAAAATTGGATTTGGCAAACCAAAAATACTCAACGGGTGCTCAATCAAAATTGGAAAATTTGAAATACAATCAAAAATTGTTGCTCGAAGAAGCCGATGTTATTATGAACAATATCAATCAGGAAATTGCAGTCATAAATATTTATAAGGCAACGGGCGGCGTTGATTTTACCGAAAATTTATAATTGAGCTTTTGTAAAAATAAATAAAATAAAAACGACAACTTATTGGGTGAGTTGCCGTTTTTATTTGTGGGTTTTATACCCGTTATTAAGCGTTTTCTATTTGACAAATAAAATCAGGATTTTCCTTCATTTTTGAAGTTATTTCATCAAAGGTCAACAAACCTTCAGTTGCACCGAATTTTGAAACAACTCCTGATGAGTTGATAGAGGCGGCAATTAAGGCTTTTTCGATGTTTTTGTCAAAGCGTTTAAGTGCCGCACAGAAGGTTGAAGCAAACGCATCACCCGCTCCGAGAGTTGAAGCAACAGGGCCGTCAAAAGTCGGGCAGAAATAGTATTTTTTGCCGTCAAAGGCGTACGCACCCGCTCCGCCGTCAGTAATTACGATTATTTGATAATCATTGCATCTCAAGGTTTCAAACATCTTTTTCAAATCAGGGTGAATAAGTTGATTTGAGAATTTTTCATCCTTGGTATCTTGTCTCAGTTGAATACCTGTAGCAAGTGAGGCTTCCTCTTTGTTCATCACAACAATGTGAGCATATTCCAAAGTTCTTTTTAAGTAATCAAATCCTTTTTTAATTCCCGTAGAACCTGCGTTAAAACATACAAAAACTTTGTTTTCTTTTGCAAATTCCACAATATCATCAAGAACTTTGTTGCTTTCCCCATTTAACGGAGCGATATATAACAATTTTGAGTTTTTAATTGCATCAAAATCAATTTCTGATTTTCTGATATGAGCATTAGCCCCACGGTGAGCCAAAACTGTTCTGTCTCCTTCAAAACTTGTCAAAATTATTGAAAAGCCCGTAGAATCCTCTTTGTCCTGAATAACGGAATTCATACTAACATTTCTTGTTTTAAAGAAATTAAAAATA
>CAVKDD010000280.1:0-2658 GCA_963654845.1 Acutalibacteraceae bacterium
CTGCTTACCAATGCCAATTTTTTGCCTTGTTCGCAAACTTTTGTATTGTAAGCCCCTGCGACAAATTTTGCATTAGGTTTGAAATTGCCGTAATGTCCCGTAAACGATACATTTTTATTATCTTTTGTCTCTTTATCATCTTCAGGGTCATGGTACAAAATCAAGGCGGAAGTATCCAACATTATCGGCTCATCACGCCCCTCAACCCTACGTTTCAAGAAATAGTCACCGTGATATTCTCTTACACAATATTCATCATTAGGTTTTTCTGCATCCCTAAACACCATACCGTTTTTAAGTCCTTTAACGCCTATATTTTCTCCGCATTCATTCATATGCAAGCCATCAATAAAAGCAGCACTATTCATATTCATTTCATAAGCGTACTTGTTATCCTTCGGAATACCCAACGGATTAAATATAGAAATTGCCATGTGACCGTCAGAACTTTGTCTTAAAATTGACGCAACAGGAGTATTGCCGGGATGGTCGCCATGTGCGATTGTCTTATTTAACGGAAGAGTAAACACTGCACCGTTATTCAAGGCTTTGCAATGCGGATTACGGCGAATACCCATAATCCAATCAAGTTGAGCCTTGTTATCAGCCACAAACTGACGATACTTCGGATTATCAACATCTACCCACTCATCGTGAACTTTTTGACGACCTTGCAAGTACATATTCTTAGTTTTTGTATCATAACCGCTGTTTGCGGTATCGTCACCGTCAAACAAAGTCGGCATGCCCGGTAATGCTACCAAATATTTCATCATTGCTTTAAGTTTTGACATCGCAGGAGTCATAACTTTTGCAAAGGCACCGTCTTCATAATCCTTATTCAAATTATCAGGCAATTTGAAACCGTATTTGTCTTTTGCCTGTTTAATCGCCATTGAAATCGCAACATCAATAGGTTTTATACCGAACGCTTCAGGATTAAAATGAGAATCCATAAACTTACCGCCTGCCAAATCGGAAATTGATTTGCTTATTGCAATTAAGTTTCTTGTTTTATCGGCTTCCGAAATCTTGTTAAAATAACAATAATCGTTCAACTGGTCAATAAGAGCAGGTCTTATTGCTTCTGCCATTGCAATCGCTTTTGCGGAAACGCCCGAGAAGTCAAAATTATTAACTTCATGCGGTTCGATATTATCCATATATTTGTCATTCAAAACCTTATAAGCGGTTCTTCTTGCTTCAAAATTTCCGTCAGCATAAGTCAAATCATTATAGAACAACGGCATATTCAAAGCCATACAGTGCAAGGCTCTCGGTTTGTCGTGGTTTCCGATAAAGGTATATGCAAATTTCATTGCATCCTGAGCACCCATTTTGATAAAGTTTTTATTGCCGTCAATCATTTTGTCATAAACCATTTTACTTGCATAAGTTGTATCAGGGTATGATTCCCCATTTTCAAACTGATTTGAAAAGGCTTTTTGAAGGTCACTAAAGAAGAAAGAATATTCGGCAATAGCAGACATGCCGGTTTCTCTCAAGAATTTTGGAATAATATCTGTCTTGCTCGGAAATCTTCTTGAATATCCGCCCCAGCCGTCAGTGTGCAAGTTTTCTTCATCAGTAACTTCGGCAACAGTATAAACATTAGGGTTTTTCTGTTGAACGGCAGACTGAAAAGACTTCCAAAAATCGATTATGTTTTCCCACATTGTATCGAAATTTTCAATTCCGTTTCTCAAGGCTTCAACATCTGCGATATCTTTTGTGGCATCAATTCTCCAATCAAGTCCTGATTGAGTTTTGTCAATAATCAAATCTGCAAGTTGGAAAGACCTCAAATTAGTTCCCTTCAAGGATTTTGAAATACTATTGACAATCACGTCATCCGCATTTGGTTTAATCTTTTTGATACCGCTTTGAAGTTCACTCAAAACAACTCGAGCCTCATCCTCAGGTGATGCAAATTTTGTAATTCCGAAAGATTGAAGATAAACATTATTCAAAGCCTTGTAATCATAAAGCATTTCGCCGTTTTTATCATTTACGGAAACATCAACTTTTGGAGCTAAAGCCTTAACTACGGCATATTTTGTAATTTGCGGCAACAACAACGGCAAAACATATTTACCGTATTCGGTAACTTCATCACCGTCAAATAATTTTTGATTTTCAGGAAGTTGACCGTCAACTCTGTCCAAAATCTTTTCAGCATATCCTGACAAATCTTTTGCGAAAATTTCGTCCATTTTCTTGTAAGTTTCCGCATATTCTTCAGGAAGATTTTTGTCACCGTTTTTGTAAATTTCAAAACGAGGAACACCGACTTCCGATTTCACATTTGCTCTTTTTGAAATCAACGGAGAAGCCAAAACAGAAGTCAAATTTTGACCAAATTCAATCGCATCCAGCGGAGTGTTCATAACACCTTCAAGAATTTCCTCTTTTTTATTCAATTCCGACAATTCTCGTTTGTTATTATACATATCATCCAAGACATTTTCGACTTCTTCTTTTGAAACCTCAGTCTTAACTTCTTTCGGAAATACCTTATTATCAGATAACTCCATAATCTTTTGATAAACGAGTGACGGATTATTTTCATCAACATTTTTCAACTGTTGAGCAACATAGGTTCTCAAAATGTCGTCCGTTTTTTGAGTCCAATATGCACCTGATTGAACGGTGTAGTCC
>CAVKDD010000281.1:0-2651 GCA_963654845.1 Acutalibacteraceae bacterium
TGATTATAGTCTATAGTTTATGAGGTGATATATGAAAAATTTTGGTTTTACTTTAGCGGAAGTATTGATTACATTGGGAATAATAGGAATTGTCGCAGCCATGACAATACCAACATTGATTTCCAACACAAATTGTCAAAAATTCAAAACGGGATTTAAGAAAAATTTATCAACACTTAAAAAAAAAAAAAAAATGAACTCTCAAAAATACGATTTTGATTTTGCCAGCGTAAAGAATTGCCTAAATAAAGACACAGATAAACCGACAACTGTAAACTCAATTTGTGCAATGATTAACGGGAATATAACGGGCAAATTTGCAACAAAATATCAAGAAATAATAACAAAACACGGAGTTCCATATTATCAGGACGTATTTGATAAAGCCACCCCCGATACTATGATAAAAAATCAGGGTGTCGAATTATATATGTATAAAATGTTAGACGGCAGCATTTTTATGTTCCACTCACCAATGGAAGGTCAAAGTGATGATATCGCCTGTACTCTAGGCGGTAAAACATTAGCCGAAAGACTGAACGAACGTCAATTTCAAAAATATTGCATAGCCTTTATTGACGTAAACGGAGCTGAATTACCGAATAAAGAAGTCAGATGTTCTGACGGAAAAAGCCACACAACAGATATCGACTCGGAATGTATTGTTCCGAAAAACAGTGCCTTTATGACCGATGTTTATCCTGTTGCGATATTTGATTCAAATGTTGCACCCGCTTCCGCCGCCGCTAGATATGTACTGGGGAATTAGTCAAAACAGATTCCGTATTGAAGCACAAAATGACCTTTGGGTGGACTTAGCAAAGTTCTTGTCATTCTGAAAGGCTTAAAAAATCCTTTGAGCAATGCGAAAAGTGATTTTTAGCCTATTCAGAATCTGTTTAAACTTGTTATATACCCAAATGACAAACAGACTCTGAATCACCGAGTAGGAACAGAAAATTACGTTTCGAGTTCCTCTCAACTCATTTTCTAGTCAGTTCAGAGTGACTTTTTGGAAAGCTTAGCAAGGAAACCGACACAAAAAATACAACCTCGCCAATATTAAAATATTTACCCCATTTTCAATTTGTGATAGACTAAAGAAAAAGAGGGATAATTTATGGGTCAAACATTAGTTGAAAAGATTATATCTAACCATGCCGGCAAATCTGTAAAAGCAGGCGAATTAGTCATTACAAACGTTGATGTTTGTGCGGTACAGGATGGAACAGGTCCGTTAACCGTTCAGGAATTTAAAAAACTCGGAAAAGAAAAACTAAAAAATCCTGAAAGAACGATTTTGTTTATCGACCATGCTTCACCGAGCCCGAAAAAAGAATTATCCAATATGCACACGGTTTTGAGAGATTTTGCCCGTGATTACGGTGCAGTATTGTCAGAAGTCGGCTCAGGGGTTTGCCACCAAAGACTTGTAGAAACCTTTGTAAACCCGACAGAAATTTTAGTCGGTGCAGATTCTCACACCTGTACTTCAGGAGCTTTAGGAGCGTTTGCTACTGGCATGGGCTCAACTGACGTTGCGGTTGCTATGGCATTAGGCAAAACTTGGTTAAAAGTTCCGCAAACCTTCAAAATCGTTGTAAACGGCAAATTCAAAAAAGATATTTGCTCAAAAGATTTGATGTTACACCTAATCGGAATGATTGGTGCGGACGGAGCAACTTATAAAGCATTAGAATTTTGTGGCGATACAATCGACAATATGTGTATGGCAGAACGTTTCACGCTTGCTAATATGGCGGTTGAAGCAGGTGCAAAATGCGGTTTGTTCGTTCCCGATGAAAAAACTAAAGAATATTTGATTTCTCGTGGCAGAGGAGATAAATTCAAAGAAATTAAACCTGACGAGGATGCAAATTACGAAAGAATAATCGAAATTGATGCAAGTGAAATCGAACACACTGTTTCCTGCCCGCACACCGTTGATAACACAAAACTTGCAAAAGATTTGAATGATATCAAGGTTAATCAGGTGTATGTCGGAACTTGCACAAACGGACGTATTGAAGATATGCGAACCGTTGCAGAAATATTAAAAGGTCGCAAAGTCAAAGACGGTGTTAGAATGCTGATTTGTCCTGCTTCTCGAGATATTTATAAACAAGCCTTAAAAGAAGGTTTGTTGGAAATCTTTATGGATGCCAATGCGGTAATTTTACCACCCGGGTGCGGACCTTGTGTAGGTATTCATGCCGGAATTTTGGCGGATGATGAAGTTTGTCTGACCACCCAAAACAGAAATTTTCAAGGTCGTCTTGGAAACACAAAAGGTTATATCTATTTGTCTTCGCCTTATGTTGCGGCATGTTCTGCAATTAACGGCTATATCAGCGACAAAATAGAAGTTTAAGGCTTTATATCATATTATATCATATTAGAGGCGGAGACTTTTTAAGGCTCCGCCTTTCCTTATAGTGAATTTGGATTGTTTAAAATCTTAAGCCTCAGGTTATGCCGAATCAGAAGAAAACAGACTCTGAATCACCGAGTAGGAACAGAAAATAAAGTTTCGATGTCATCTCAACTTATTTTCTAGTCAGTTCAGAGTGACTTTTAGATGAGAATAGCAAGATTATCGTCATTCTGAAAAGATTAAAAATCAAGCAATTTTAATTGCGTTGATTTTATCT
>CAVKDD010000282.1:0-2624 GCA_963654845.1 Acutalibacteraceae bacterium
GATAATTATAAGTTCTGATGTGAATTTTTCTGATTATTTCAAGATAATAATCCAAAACTTCATAGAAATCTTTGCTTTCCTGTTGAGCCTTTGAATAAATCATCGGCAAGTGCAAACTGATTGCACCAATATTAAATCTGCCTACAAATACAGGTTTGTCGTTTGCATCGGCAGGAGCTTTACCGCCTCTTTCAAACCAAGGTGACAAGAACGCTCTGCAACCCATAGGTGATACAACACGTTTATATTTTTTGTAAATGCTTGCAACATAGCCTTCACCCGTCAAACTCAACCAGTCAGGGTACATGGTCTTTTTAGAACATTCAACACCTGCGTGGAATAAGTTTTCCAACGGCTTGCCTGCTCCGTGCAAATCTTTGTCATATAAGAACACGATTTTAGGGAACAATACAGGTTTTTTGCAACCTTTTTTACCTTGACCGTTTTGACGAGTTTTCAAACATGCCAAAGTAGCCATTACTTCAAATTCACTTTGTCCAAGACCTGTAGTAACGGTAATGAACGGATAATCTCCACGAGAAGAGGCAACCGTATTGAATTTATATTCCCAACCTTGGAAACCTTGTTCCATATCGTGTTGAACATCTTTCATAGCTTCTTCTTTTGCCTTTTCAAAAGACAAGCCCATGCAAATATATCTTTCATACTGTTTGTCATAAGTTTTTTGAGCATAAGGTGCCAAAATCTTATCAACTTCAGGAACGGTAAATCCGCCATATTGTTGACTTGCGGCAGCCATAACGATATCACCGATAACATCAAAGGCTACGTCCAAACTTTTTGGTTCGTTGTACCAAATGTTACCCATTTCAAAACCACCCGAAAGTACGGATTGAACATCAAACAAACAGCAGTTCATTGTGTCACGTCTTGCACACATATCGTGAATATAAATGTAACCGTCTTTAATTGCTTGGATTTCTTCTACCGTCAAGAAGAATTTTTTGTATAATTCTTTATTTAATTCGTTGAAAATCAAAGATCTTTTTGTTGAAACAAGAGTGGAATCGGCATTAGCATTTTCTTTATCACCGATGTACATAATTCTTTGAGATTCTTTGTAAACTTTGTCTAACATTGATACGAAGTCCGTTTTGTAGTTTCTGTAATTTCTATAACTTTTTGCAACAAGCGGATTAATACTTTCCAAAGCACTTTCTACAATGTTGTGAATTTCAAAAATAGAAACTTCGCTTTTTTGCAAGTCGCTAACATTTTTATTAACGAAATCGCAAATTCTTTTGATTTCCGAGTCGTTGAAAGTAATCATCATACGAGTTGCAGATTTTTTAACGGCGGTAACAACTTTTTGAACATTATAGCTTTCTTTTGTTCCGTCTTTTTTAACTATAAACACAGTTTCAGGCAGTTTAGAAGCACTGTCAATAACCTGTTTAGAAAACATAACGTTTGAGTCATGAACTCTTTTTATGGCATCGGTAACACTTGCTGAGGTTATACCGACTACATTTCTTTCTTTATTTTTATTATTAACCGCATTCTGCATAATAATCTCCTCCGATTGGCGGTGGCATGCTCAAGGGAACTCCTTTTACACTTCCCGTCATTGTACCTTTTTAAGGGTTTTCTACACCTTTTCTATCCGTAATCTCTTTTAATCATTCTAGCATAATTTAAAATAAAAGTTAACCGATTTTTTCAAAAAATAAATCTCTCGGTGGACGTTTTTTGAAATAATTTTTCACATAAATTCCTCAAAGTTGTTCAAATCAACGGTTACGGAATTATGAAAAATTTTTGCTAAATATTAAAACATGATAAGAAGGATTAACATTTGTAAAAAATACACTAATTCTAACTTCAAAAAAATCGGTCGAAAAGCAAAAAGAGCATGCCTTTGAGCATGCTCGAAAAGTAGGGTTCAAAAATTTTAAGCTGCCGCATTTAGCTGTTGTTTTTTCGCCTTTGCTTTGGTTAATTTTGCATTAATCATCGGCAAAACATACCCGAGAGCAATTCCCGAATACAACAAGCCTGAAATGTGAGCAACATTTAATTTCCAAAGATTTTTCTTAGCAAATTCCGTTCCTTTTGCGGCAATTTCGGCATGCGTTTTCAAGTTGACATCATTCAACCAATGTTTTAAACCTTTGCCTTCTTTGCTGATATTAAACAAGTTTTCCTGTTTTTTATCAAGCAAATTAGCAACGCCTTTTGCGGCAAAACCGCCAAATACAAGCCAGTTCAAGAACCCGAAATAATCACGGGTAACAGATTCTCTGAGTTCTGTGTCGTTATCAGCAGCCATAAATCTGCCGACAATAGTTGCTGCGTAAACGGTTTTGATTGCATTACCCGTTGAAACAGGTCCCGTAAATTGCAATTTTTTGACAAAATCTTTCGGAGATTTAACCTTCATAACTCCCAAAACCATTGCCACCATGCCAGCAGATGCGGCAATTTTCTTCGCCAACAAATATTTATCTTTCGGTTTTTCTACCTTGTTTTGAGCCTTATCGGCGTAATCGACATCACCTACAAAACCTTTTTTACCCGTACGTTTTTCGGTAAGTTTTCTATTAATATATTGGTTGGTTAATCCGAGAGCTGAAGCTCCTGTCAACGCTCCGAAGATTTTTATT
>CAVKDD010000283.1:0-2583 GCA_963654845.1 Acutalibacteraceae bacterium
GTATCAGTGTCCACTGCTTGCGGTTTAGAGATATTGGAAGTCGATAATTCAGGTGTAATCAGAACTTATGCTCAGGCACCGTTGGATTATAATGATGCGGCAAGAGAAATTGCAAGTTATGACACATTTAAAAGTTCTTTAATCGAACTTTTGCAAAGCAGAAATATTGATCCTTCAAAAATCAATGTGCATTTGAATTTGCCAACAGTTTGGTTTGGCTTGAAAGAGGGTATTCAATTAATTCTTGATGAGAGTGCGATTACAAACATTGTAACCGGTGAATTGGAACAATCTTATGTTTTCAAAAGAAAAACTCCGATGCCGTATTGGTTTGATGCTCAAGTTTCTACAAATTCGGATTCAAGAAATGTTTTCTATACTGCGGTTCAACAAGAAGTTGTTACCGAAATCAGTAATATCTTAACTTCAATCGGTGCGGTTTTGGTTAGTGTCGGTTGTTCAATGTTTGCTGATTTGAAAGGTTTGTATGTAACAGGTCTAGCAAGAGAACAAATGGAAGACGAAGGTTGCTCTTGGACTTTGATGATTATCAATAACAGCGGTTTCCAACTTTTGAGCTTGCAAGGCAAAAGATTGTTGGAATACTACGAAGAACCAATGCCGTTGAAATCTTTTGAAGGTGAAGAAGCTTATACCGAAATCGAAAATGCGGCACAAATCGCTTTGATGAACTCTCCGTCAAGTTCATTTGTTATCGTTTCCGAAACAAATTTGGTTTCTGCCGAATTATTAAGAGAAAGATTACAATTTGGCGGTCAATCTGTTGCTATTGAAGACAACCAATACAGAAAAGAACCTTTGGCAGACTTTGGTTTGAACGTTCTTCCTGACGATCAGGTTAAAGTTTCGTTGAGTGCTTACGGTTCTACCGCTCCTTCAGGTTTGATTAATCAAGACGTAAACTTCTTGGGTGCAACCGAAAAAGCTGCTGAAGTTGCTACAATCGGCGGAATTACTCCACAAATTGCAACTGTTATTTCTTTGATATTACTTGTTGTAATCGGTGGTATTTTGTATTTCAGTGCAGGTCAAACAGAAAAAATGTTCAATGATGTTCAAGCAAAAAGTGCCGATATTGACACTCAAATTGCACAAATAGATGAACAAATTGCTCAAAAACAATCAGGTTCTGAAGGCAAAACAGCGTTTGACCCTGTCGAAGAAATCGGAAAAACTTTGAAAAACAACAGAACAAAGATTATGGCTTACGCCGCATTGGGTGAGTCAGTTCCGAAAAATCTTTATTTGACTTATTTCATCACGGGAGATGACGGATTAATTGATATCAAAGGTTGTGCGAATACTGTTGAAGATGTTTATGTCTTCTTCAAAAATTTGAAAGATTCTTTGGTGGATTCAAATCTTCGTGTCAGCAATTTGGGCTTGAGATCAGGTTCTTTGGATAAGGTTGTAAATGATACAATTTCGCCTTACGATTCCGCACCGTATATTTTTGAAATCACTAATATGACTGATTCTCAAATGCAAACCTTTATGAACAGGTTGACAAATACAACACCGGCAACGAATGAAAACGGTGACCAAAATAACGGTGACAATGCTCAACAACAGGAAGGGCAAAATACAAATCAATAATTTATATAAATAATGTGTAAATATTAAAAGGATACAATATGGATAATAAACAACTTCAACAATTTATGCTACCGATAGGTATTTTATTCATTCTCATTGTGGTGATTGGATTATTTTTACCAAAAGTTTTCGGTAACCTGAATAATTACAGAATTGTGAATAATGATATCAAAATGAAGGCTGAGCAACTGAAACAGAAGCAAGAACAACTTGACCAGTTGAACGCTTCTGCCGCAGAAATTACTCAAAAGGAAAATGACGCATCAAAGGCTGACAAACCTTTCTACAAACCGATTATGGCAGGTTTTGATTCTGAAGCTGCTATTGCGGGTGAATTTTCTGAAATCTTGCAGTTGGTTAGAGCAAATCAAATCAAAATTCGTTCAATCAAATACGAATATGACAAAGATGTTGCGGATGATGCTTTTGCCCAAAACGCTTCAGACCAATACAATGTTGCTCGTTTGAACATTGAAATGATTGCAAATTATTCAAATTACGATAATTTCTTGAAAGAAATGTACAAACACGACCACTTTTTAGATATTCAACAGATTGAAATCGTACCTTACAAAAAGAATAAAAAAGTTTTGTTAATCAACTGTAAGGTTAAACTATACGCTAAAAAGTAGTTAATTCAGTTGTGAATAATCAATAGAAAATATTGTATTTTTAGAATTTACACAAAGATTACAAAAGTTCGTTTCAAGCGAACTTTTTTTATTGTAGTCGTTAAAAGTGCTTCCGCTACGACCTCTGTAATCGTTTGCAAGAAACGGGCAGGTGTAAACCCCTGTTGTAGTCAAGGTTCTACCGTTTACACAGTCGAGTTTGTCCGTGTTTTTGCAGGTTTTAACTTCTTCAATTTGTGAATTTTTGTCATAATACGGAACAATCTGAAGATTACTTTCGTTCAGGTTGAAATTATTTTTCTTGAAAAGTTTTGAATATTCCGTGTAAATTTCG
>CAVKDD010000284.1:0-2567 GCA_963654845.1 Acutalibacteraceae bacterium
TTATGATGAACTATATTCTGCCGATTTGGGAAAATCATAACAAAAAGAAATTTAACATAACCGTTTTTAATTCTTCTTCAACTTCAGATACAACGACCGCAAAAATAAAATCTCTCGGATTAAATATAATTGATTGCGAAAAGTTGGATATCGCACAACTTGCACAGGCTATTTTTGACAAAGATATTGATATTCTTGTAGATTTGGGCGGGTTTACAAATCTGCGTTCTTTGGTGCATTTTTACAAGCCTGCCCCGATTATTCTCTCATATCTCGGGTATTTGAACACTCTCGGTATTGATGAGGTTGACTATATTCTTGCCAATAAATTTATGTTGCCGAAAAAATTTGCAAAGTATTACAAGGAAAAGCCGTTGTATTTACCAAAAGAATATCAGGTTTTTGAACCGCCAACGAATTTGCCCGAACTGACGGTTTGCCCGTTTGAAACGAACGGATATATTACGTTTGGAAGTTTTAACTGTGTTTCAAAACTCAGTAACAAGTTAATTTGTTTGTGGGCGAAAATTCTGCAAAATGTTCCAAATTCAAAATTGTTGATTTATAGAACAGGTATGTCAAAAACTGTCATGAAAAGATTGTCGGAGGAATTTGAACGACTTGGAGTGTCAAAAGACAGAATTGAATATAATACGACAACATATTTTCCGCATTTCAAGGCGTATGAATTAGCGGATATTTCGCTGGATTCTTACCCGTTTTCAGGCATGTCAATTTGTCTTGAAACTGCTTTGTGCGGAGTTCCGACAGTTACTTTAAAAGGGGAAGCTCAGCAAAGTAACGGTGCGGCTTCCGTGTTAAATTCCTGCGGATTATCAAGCCTTATTGCCACAAATGATGAGGAATATATCGAAGCGGCAACCCGTTTGGCTAAAAATTCGGCTTACTTACAAAACCTTCGAGGCGAATTAAGAGAGTTTGTTCGCAATTCGCCGATTTGCACAAAGCATAAGGAATTTACAAGAAGTTTAGAGCGTAAATACAGAAAAATTTGGAAAGAATATTGCGAAAATTAAAAAATAAAACATTTATGATAAAATAATGTTATAAATTTAAAATACTAAGGAGAAAGTAATGAATATTTTTGAAGAATTGCAGGCTCGTGGCTTGATTGCACAAGTTACTGACGAAAAAGAAATTAAAGATTTGATAAATAACGGCGGAGCAAGATTTTACATAGGTTTTGACCCGACAGCGGATTCTTTGCATGTAGGTCATTTTATGGCTTTGTGCTTAATGAAAAGACTTCAAATGGCAGGAAATAAGCCTGTAGTTTTGATTGGTGGCGGAACAGGTCATGTCGGTGACCCGTCAGGACGTACTGATATGCGTTCTATGATGACTAAGGAAACTATCCAACATAACTGTGATTGTTTCAAAAAACAAATGGAAAGATTTATCACTTTTGGCGAAGATGCGGCAATTATGGTTAATAATGCCGATTGGTTGTTGAAACTTAATTATGTTGAATTGTTGCGTGATGTCGGAGCGTGTTTTTCGGTAAATAATATGCTTAGAGCGGAATGTTACAAGCAAAGAATGGAAAAAGGTTTAAGCTTTTTAGAATTTAACTATATGATTATGCAGGCTTACGACTTTTATCATTTGCATCAAAATTACGGTTGTAATATGCAATTCGGCGGGGACGA
The DNA here is from genome assembly GCA_963654845.1 of Acutalibacteraceae bacterium. Lineage (GTDB taxonomy): Bacteria > Cyanobacteriota > Vampirovibrionia > Gastranaerophilales > Gastranaerophilaceae > Zag111. The sequence goes on from CAVKDD010000284.1 coordinate 1,671, forward strand.
CCAATGGAGTAATATGTTGGCAGGTACAGAACTTATCAGAAAGAAAACGGGCGATGATGCTTATGCAATGACAATTACATTGTTGATGAACAGCGAAGGCAAAAAAATGGGTAAAACCGCAAAAGGTGCGGTATGGCTTGACCCTAACAAGACTTCTCCGTTTGAATTTTATCAATATTGGCGAAATGTTGATGATGCTGACGTTATGAAATGTATAAAAATGTTGACCTTTATTCCGATTGAAGAAATCGAAAAAATGGAACATTGGGAAGACAGTAGAATTAACGAAAAGAAAGAAATTTTGGCGTATGAATTGACGTCACTTGTTCACGGAAAAGAAGAAGCTGAAAAGGCTCAAAGTTCTGCAAGAGCATTATTTGGCGGAAATAGTGACGAGGCAAATATTCCGACTGTTGAATTGACTGAAGCGGATTTTAACGAAGACAAGATTTCAATCGTTCAAATTATGACAAAATGCGGTTTTGCCTCAAGTAACGGCGAAGCGAAAAGACTTGTTCAACAAGGCGGAGTGAGCGTTAATGACAAAGCCGTTAACACTTTGGATACCTCGTTTACCAAAACCGAAGTAAAGGAAGGTTTGAAGGTTCGCAAGGGCAAGAAACATTTTAAAAAGGTTGTCTTGGCGTAATGATAAGAAATTGATAGCGACAGAAGTTTATAGTGGCGATGAGTTGAACATGGCGAGAAATGAGAGCAGCGAGAAGTTGCGGTAAACGCAACTTCTCGCTGCTTTGTATGTAGTTTTGTTTTTTATTTTTTAGAGAAATGACGGTATTGGTAGGCATTTGGCGGATTTTACGTCATTTCAAGAAAATCGTAAAATTTTCGTGGCAATCCAGAAAAAGAAGACAGAAATTTGGTAGGCTCGCCAAGATG
>CAVKDD010000285.1:0-2553 GCA_963654845.1 Acutalibacteraceae bacterium
ATTGAAAAAGTGTGTGCAAGTGTGGTACAATCTACCTAACAACAGCGAGGATTTTAGTATGAAGAAAACATTAGTAAAATATCCGTTTTTGACAAAAGAAGTTGAGATTTACGAAAGAGAGAACGGGCATAAAATAGTTTTGGCACACAAAGAAGGTGAAATGGTAAATATTTCATCGTGGGTTAAAACGGGTTCAATAAATGAAAATGACGAAAATAACGGCATTTCACATTTTCTTGAACACTTAATGTTTAAAGGCACTCATACTTACAAAGTCGGCGAATTTGACAGAATGCTTGAATCAAAAGGTGCGATTGTTAATGCTGCGACTTGGAAGGATTACACGTTTTACTATGTTACTTTGCCAAAAGGTGCAGAAAATAAAGACTTTAACTTGGCAATAGATTTGCATTCCGATATGATGATGGATCCTGTTTTTCCTGCCGAAGAACTTGGTGCTCCGTTTGATATAAATGACAACACGGTAACTGATAAGCGTGAACGTCACGTTGTTATTGAAGAAATCAGAATGAGAAAAGACCAACCTTGGACAAAAGTTTACAATATTTGTAATAAAAATATGTACACTCAACACCCGTACAAAAGAGATGTAATCGGTACTCCCGAAATTATTTCTCAAGTGACAAGAGAAGATATTGATAATTACTACAGAACCTTCTACACTCCTCAAAACGTTACGACTATTGTTGTCGGTGATTTTAACCACGAAGAGGTATTGAATACTTTGTGCGAAAAATTCACTTTCCCTGACAGGCACAACGCTCAAACAAGAGTTAATACACCTGATACACCTGTTCAGGAAACAAAATATATTGAAACTTCATCAAATGTTAATACTTCTTACGCTATGTTTGGCTGGTTAGGTCCAAAGGCTAACGAATTGAAAGCGGGTATTTGCTTGGATTTGATTAGTATAATCTTTGGTGACGGTTCAAGTTCCCGTTTGCAACAAAATTTGATTGAAAAATTACCTGAGAGAATTTTCAATATTATCAGTTCCGAACATTATCAATTCAAAGACGGTAATAATTTCTTTATTCAGGCTAATTTTGCATCTGAAGCAAAAGACAAAGCTATTGAATTGATTAAACAGGAATTGGCAAACCTGTTGAATAACAGAATAACCGAAGAAGAACTATTGAAGGCTAAAAAACGTATGAAATCAAGATTTGCGTTTGGTGCTGAAACTGTTTCCGAAATCGGTGAAACTATCGGTTATTATATGACGGTTTGTGATGATTTGAAACTTATTGAAGAATATTTGGCAGATTTAGACAGTATTCAGATTTCTGATTTAGAAGACACAATAAGAAAATATTTGTCAATCAACAATGCCGTAATTTCAGTTTTGGTACCTGAAAGGAAATAGTCTGATGTGTACGGCTGAGGAACAACTTGAAGAGGTTAGAACAAAGTGTTTGAACTGTTCTAAGTGTTCACTGTGCAAAACTCGCACAAATACCGTGTTTTCGGCAGGTGTTCCAAATTCAAAAATTATGCTAATCGGTGAAGCACCCGGGTATTATGAAGATATGAAAGGTGAGCCGTTTGTCGGAAAAGCAGGACAGTTGCTAGATAAAATCTTGGGCTGTGTCGGATTTTCAAGACAAAAAGATATCTATATTTGCAACACCTTGAAATGTCGTCCGCCTGAAAATCGTGATCCGTTGCCTGACGAAAAGCAGGCATGTCGTGAGTTTTTAGATGCACAGGTTAAAATTCTTCAACCGAGAATTATTCTTTTATGCGGTAGAGTTGCCGTAAATTCCTTTATAGATACAAAATTAGGCATTACTAAACTTCGTGGAAAATGGTACGAAGGACCTTATTTTTCCAAAATGATGCCGATTTTTCACCCGTCATATCTGTTGCGAAATGACAGTAGAGAAAAAGGCTCGCCAAAATGGTTGATGTGGCAGGATATCAAAGAAGTTCGCCGTGTATATGACCAACTCAACGGGTAAATTTATTATTCGATAACTTTTCCGTTTTTGTCGTATTTAATGACTCTTCCGTCAGGTCTGTATTTGTATGAGCAAGTTACCTTGCCTTGACCATCGTAAACGATAGTTTTGTTTCCGATTCGTTTTGTGGAAGAAGTCGGTTTTCCGTTCTTGTCATAGTGTGTAACTTTTGTACCGTAGCGGTTGTAAGAATCTGTCACATTGCCGTCCTTATCGTATCTTGTGACCTTTGTGCCGTAATATTTTGTCATTCCGGCATAATTTCCGTTTTGGTCATAGTTAATAATTTTATTACCGTAATAAAAATGGTGTGAATTTATCTTTTTTCCGCAACCGTCATAATAAGAAACGGTATTCCCGTAAACCTTTGAATATCCCTGATTTTGGCTACAATCAGCAAATGCTGCAAATGAGCAACAGGTTGTGAAATAAAATCCAAGTAATAAAATTACAAACTTTTTCATATTTTTCCCCTTTGTGATTTCCCCTTATATATTACTAAAAACAAAATTTTTCAATTAATTGCCAAATTTTTGCTTAATTATTATGAAATAATTAAGTTTTCGCA
>CAVKDD010000286.1:0-2550 GCA_963654845.1 Acutalibacteraceae bacterium
CCATACCATACCATACCATACCATACCATACCATACCATACCATACCATACCATACCATACCATACCATACCATACCATAAAGCAAGTTTATCAAGGGTTTCCGACCTTTTAAACTTATTTTTACATTTTGTAATAATCGTATTTTGATTATACAAAAATTACGAGGTAAGAGAACAATCTTACCTCGTTTTTTATTGAAATATTTTTATTAAATAAATCTATAATGCCAAAGTTTCTTCTTTGACCACTGCACGTTTTACTTTTCTTGTTGCCGTGCGAGGTAATGGAGAAGTTCTTACGACAATATTTACAGGTCGTTTATACGGTGCAAGTTGTACCGCCAAACTCTTAACTTCTTGTCCGATAAATTTCTGTAATTCATCAGAATCTTTATACTTGTCTAAAACTTCTTGAGTCGGCACAATTACGGTCATAATTTCTTCAGTACCGTCTTTAGCACCTGAGCTTCTTGTCGCACCGAACACGCAAACTTCAGAAAAGTTCTTATTCTGTTCCAAAACCGCTTCGACTTCCTCAGGGAAAACTTTTTTACCGCCCGACAAAACAATCATATTCTTAATTCTGCCCGTAATATAAAGTCTTCCGTCCTCGTCAAATTCTGCGATATCACCTGTATGGAACCAGCCGTCAGCTTCTAAAACCTCAGCAGTTTTTTCGGGATTGTTATAATACCCCTTCATAACGGAAGGTCCTTTAACAAGTAATTCGCCTGTTTCAGGGTCGATTTTTGCATCATAAGAATCCAAAACTAAACCGACAGACAACAATTTTCTGTCTTCCCCTCTATCAATAGAGATAATCGGGCTTGTTTCCGTCAAGCCGTAGCATTGGAAAACTTTGATACCGATTCTTTCAAAAAATTCACCGACAGCAGCATCAAGCGGAGCACCACCTGTGATAAATCCATAGAAATTTCCGCCAAATTTTGCCAAAATACTTCTGAAAAGTTGACGTCTTATCGAATAATCAGGGATAAATTCCGCAGCCGCATAAGAACGTTCAAATAAAATTCTTTCATCTTCAGGCAAAGACCTGATATCAGCCTCAATAGTAGTTTTCAACAATTTCATAAAGGCCGGAACGACAATCATAAAGTCGATTTTCTTTTCTCTCATATCGCCCAAAACGTCACGAGGCTTCAAACTTTGCGGATAGAAAATTGATGCACCTCTATTCAAGAAGGTTGAAAAACCTACAGTCATTTCAAACAAGTGATTCATCGGCAAAATTGACAACAAATTCACATTTTCCTGCGGTAAAATTTCAGGCAAAACCCTTTCCAAGCCCAAAACCTGAGAAGTCATATTACCAAAAGTTGTTTGAACACCCTTTGGAGCACCCGTTGTACCTGAAGTATAGATAATAAAAGCGGTATCTCTCAAAGAACGATGACGCCATTTGCATTCTTTTGCATCAGGCAAAGTATATAATGTCGGAATACTGCAATTCGGGCTGTGTTCGTCCATTAAAATCAAATTTTTGATTGACGGAATGCGTTTTTGCAACTCCAAACCTCTTTGCAAATTAGCCAAAGATATTGCCAATACTGAAGGTTGAGCACTTGTCAAAATTGATTCCAATTCGTATATAGTCAATTTATTATCTAAAGGAACCGTAACCATGCCTGAAATTACGGAAGCAAATACACAAGCACCCATTTCCGGCATAGATTCTGAAAGTATAGCCAATCTGTCGCCCTTTTGCATTTGTAATTCATTCAAAAGGTAACTTGCCAACTGTCTGGTCAAAAGCCCCAAACCCTTGTAAGTAAGTTCTTTCCAACCATATTTATTTCTTTTGCCTAATGCAATTCTTTCACCATACAATCTCGTATTTTTATCCAATAATGATAATACATTTTCTTTCATTCTATACTCCCCTGTACCTCAAATATTTTATATCGGAATTATAACATAATTTATTATTTTTGACTATATTTTTTATATTCAATTCTTAACAAACAAAGGATTTCGCCATTTTCGGCGTTTGTAATAATATGTTGAGAAAACTCGTTATCTTCTTTAAATTTGACCAGCGATTTTATCGGAGTTCCGAAACTTACATCATGTTTATAATAAACATCAATCGCTTTTATTTGGTGAGAATTTCTAAACTCATACTCCAAAGTTTCCAATGCCCAAGTGATATAAACCGTATTATTTACATGATTATTTATATCCAAATCATCATATCGAATTTCAAAAAGTTTTTCCCTGTCAAACTCAACAAAAGGCTTTAATCTGTTTAACTTCAGGTCATCTTCTTTTGGAGTAAATTGTAAAAATTCGGGAAATTCTTTTTCGATATTAACGATTGATTTTTCGTGTAAATTTACGATAAACCAACTCGACATTGCCCGCAAAATTACCTCGTCTGTATCCCTGTTTACAATCTCAAAATCACGGTAAAAAGTCGATTTTTGACACCCTCTGCTTTCGGTTTTTATGCGAATATTTTTTATATTTGTTTGAGAATTTTCAAACTCAATCCTATACCTTATTAAAAACCAACCCAAGCCTTGTTTTAGC
>CAVKDD010000287.1:0-2545 GCA_963654845.1 Acutalibacteraceae bacterium
CTTGATGATATTTTGGAATTCTCTTATGAAATCGCTATCGGTAATGAGAAAATTTCTTTGGAAGAGTACCAAAAATTGTTGGAAAATAACAACGGTTTAATCAAATATAAAAATAAATACGTTTTGGTTGATAAGGAAGAAGGCAAAAAGATTTTTGACCAAATCGCAAAATCTAACCTTAAGTCAATGTCGAGAATGGAATTGTTGCACGCTTCCTTGTCAGGTCAACTTGACCAGTATGAATTTGACTATGATGCGGCGTTTGCAAGAGTTCTTTCTGACTTTACAAAACCTGTAGAAATGACCTTACCAAAAGGCTTGAAGGGTGAATTAAGACCTTATCAGGAAATCGGTTTGAGATGGTTATGGACAAATATTGTCAAAGGTTTTGGTGCGTGTATCGCCGATGATATGGGGTTAGGTAAAACTATTCAGGTTATCAGTTTGATTTTGAAAATGAAGGAAGAAAATCGCTTGAAAAAGCCTGTTTTGGTAATTTGTCCGACAACCCTTATGGGTAACTGGATGAAGGAACTTCAACTTTTTGCTCCTGAAATTGATGCGGTAATTTATCACGGTGCTGACAGAAAACTTGACGTAAATCACGATGTAATTTTGACGACTTATGCGATTATGAGAATTGACGTTGAAGAACTCAAAAAGCAAGGTTGGAGTATGATTATCGTTGATGAGGCTCAAAATATCAAGAACCCTGACACGGCTCAAACTTTGGCAATCAAAATGCTGAAATCAGACGTCAAAATTGCAATGACAGGTACTCCTGTTGAAAACAGATTGACCGAGTTGTGGAGTATTTTTGACTTTATCAATAAAGGTTATTTGGGGTCGTTGAGAGAGTTCCAAAAGAGTTATGCAATTCCTATCGAAAGATTTAAGGAACACTCAAGAGCGGGCAAATTGAGAATGTCTATTTCTCCGTTTGTATTAAGACGTTTGAAAACCGATAAGAACGTAATTTCAGACTTGCCTGAAAAAATGGTACTCAACGAATACTGCTACTTGTCTAAAGTTCAGGCTGTTCTTTATGAAAAAACTCTTAATGAAATGATGACAAAAATCAGCGGATTTACTGGTGTCAACAGACGTGGTAATATCTTCAAACTTATTACGGCTCTTAAACAAATTTGTAACCACCCTTATCAGTTCTTGAAATCAGGTGATATGGGAAGAGAACTTTCAGGAAAAATGGAAAAATGCTTGGATTTGGTTCAAAATATTATCGATAATGACGAAAAAACTCTTATCTTCACTCAGTATAAGGAAATGGGTGATATTTTGTGTAAGGTTATTTCGCAGGAATGCAATACCGAGCCGTTGTTCTTCCACGGCAGTTTGACGGTTGCTCAGCGTGAAGAATTGATTGAAAAATTCCAAACAGAAGACAAATATAAGGTAATGATTTTGTCCTTGAAGGCCGGTGGTACAGGTTTGAACCTTACAAGTGCGACAAACGTTATCCACTACGACTTGTGGTGGAACCCTGCGGTTGAAGATCAGGCAACTGACCGTACATACCGTATCGGACAGGACAAAAACGTTATGGTTCACCGTATGATTACACTTGGAACTTTTGAAGAAAAAATTGACGAAATGCTTAAGTCTAAGAAGGAACTTGCAGACTTGGCAGTTTACGAAGGTGAAAAGATTATTACAGAACTTACGGACGAAGAAATTTACGAAATCTTTACGTTGTCAGCATAGAGTATTTCTAAAAGATTTTTAAAAGTTCATTTGAGCATTGCTGTGCTAATAGCGTTATTTAAAACTGGATTGCTACGCAGCACACTAATCAAAAAACGCCGCAATGACGGTATTGGCGGACGTTTGCACCATTCACGTCATTGCGAGAAAATCGTAAGATTTTCGTGGCAATCCAGAAGACAATACAAAAATTTGGTAGGCTCACCAAATAGTCACTCTGAACTTGATTCAGAGTCTATAATAACGAGGGAATAGAACAAATTTTAAAACAGATTCTGAATAACAAGAAAATTAAATGCTCATTACATTCGCATAAATTTTCTAAGTTTTCAGAATGACGTGTATCTTGCTAAAATTACCAATGGTCATGCTGAATTTATTTCAGCATCTCTTCCATAATCAAAATAAAACAAAGTATTAAGTCCCAAAACCCTTGTTAATCCTTGCCATGAAGAGACCCTGAAACGAGATTCAGGGTGACCTTTTTGTTTGATTATGTGGATATTTTTAGAATGACGAGCCTTTTGGTAGGCTCACCAAAGAGTCACTCTGAACTTGATTCAGAGTCTGTTTTTATGAGGGTATAAAACAAATTTTTAACAGATTCTGAATAGGCTAAAAATCACTTTTCGCATGGCTCAAAGGATTTTTTAAGCCTTTCAGAATGACGAAAGCTTAGTAATATCCACTTATTATTTGGTTCAGAGTGACCTTTTGACTTTGCTTGCAGGTTGTTTTCAGAAGGACTAATTTTGCTGTCTTTTAGCTTTGTAACGAAATATTAACAAAACAACTCAAAAAATTAAAGAAGCGGGATAAAGAT
>CAVKDD010000288.1:0-2538 GCA_963654845.1 Acutalibacteraceae bacterium
AACATACGTTTTATTGTGTCATAAAGAAATTCACCTTTCTTATGACACTTTTTTTATTATGTTAAATGTCAGGCAATGCCTGACCTACGTTTGGTAGGCTCACCAAGTTGTCATTCCGGACAAGCACGAGCAGAGTGCGAAACGAAGTGAAGGCATGTTTAATGCGAGTGCGAAAGATTCGGAATCTGTTTCTATGCGGGAATTGGACGAATTTAAAACAGATTCTGAATAACAAGAAAATTTATTTGTTCATTACATTCGCAAAAATTTTCTAAGTTTTCAGAATGACGAACCACTTGGTAAGACCACCGAATAGTCAGGTCAGGGTGACTTTTTTGCGGGATTTCTTTATTGTCCTAATTGTCGGTTGGACATACTTGCCCAACACGGTGAAATAGTACGTCTTGATTGCGATACAGCCCTTTGTAAGGTAGGTCGGCGTGGCAACGCCGACAACGTAAATTTAAGTGTTTGAAGAGCAATCCAAACCTACTTTAACTATTGTAATATTTGCTCAATGTTGAATATTACTTTATATCACGTCTTCGCTATCGTTAGTTTCAACGAGTGACAGGTCAATCGGTAACGAGAATCCGAAGGTCGAGCCGTGATTTGGTTTTGAGTTTACAAAAACGTGTCCGTTATGGTGTTTTTCAATAGTTGTTTTGACCAAATGTAAGCCCAAGCCCGTGCCTTTTACGCTATGAGTTTTGTTTTCCACCCTATAAAATCTTTCAAAAACCTTCTTTTGAAATTCGGGAGCAATGCCTATGCCTTCATCTCGCACAGTCACTGTAACCAAGTTTTTGTCTGTTTCTTTATACAATTTAACTTTGATTGTCGAATCCTGCGGAGCGTATTTTATCGCATTAGACAAGTAATTTGTCAAGGCTCTTGCGATACTGTCGTAATTGAACATCAACAGCGGAATATCGGGTTCTTTTTCGACTTCAATTTTCAGATTGTGTTCTTTTAGCAAAACTTCAACCTGAGAAACGCAGGCATCAACAAGTTGCGAAATATCGTTTTCGGATTTTTCAATTTTAGCGTTTGAGTCAAGTCTCGAAAAGTCCAAAATATCATTAACCATACTGTTTAGTCGGATAATTTCCGTGTTAATCGTTCCGATAAATTCTTTTTGGGTTTCGTAATCAAACTCGTTGCCGTAATTGTACAAGGTGTCAATGTAACTTCTCAAAACTGTGACTGGCGTTCTCAATTCGTGGGAAACGTTTGATATGAATTGAGATTTCATCTGATCCATTTCGGTTTCTCTTGTTACATCTATCAAGACGATTATGTAGCCCAAGTAGTCTTCGCTTTGCGAAAACATTGGTGAAATTATTGATTTAATTACTCTTCCGTCAATTTTAATATTAAAGGTCACAGGTTTTGAAGATTTTTCGCCGAGTGACAAGTTTTTGTATTCTTTAATTTTTTCAGCAAAACAGTATTCTCCTTCGGTGTCAACATATTGCTGAATATCCGTGTTAAGAAGTTGATCGTCTTGCAATGCCAAAAGCTCTTTAGCGTGGTTGTTCAACAAAACGACATTATCGTTATTGTCGCAAACTACAACCCCGTTGACAATGCTCATCAAAACGGCTTCCAGTTTGTTACGTTCAAGTGTCAACTGTTCTACGTTTTGTTCTTCGTAAACGTTCAATCTTACGGACATATCATTAAATGCGTTGAAAAGTTCTCTAACTTCTTCGCTTACGTCTTTCCCTTCAATTCTGTAGCCAAATTCACCTGAGGAAATTCTGCGAACTCCATCGTGCAAAATTCGTAATTCTCTTGTAATCAGGTAGGTGTTTATTAAAATTACGAACGCAAAAACCAGCCAAACAATAGCAAAAACAAACAAAATCGACATTCTTGTGGTCGAGGACATTTTGCTGATAAACGAGCCTGAAAGCCCTATGGTAACCGAGCCGATAGTGGTATTTGTTCGGTAATCTATCATCGGTGAAGATACGGAAAGTCCGCCTTTTTTAGTGGCTTTTGAGGTCTTTTCTTTTGCACTGTAAATTACTTTTCCGTCACTGTCCCTAAATTCTATCGAAACAATGTCAGGATGAGATTTTATGATTGAATCCGAGTGAGATTTTAAAATCCCTGAAACTTGAGATTTTGAGGCGTTTTTAGTAATTTCAACACTTTCAATCGCCAAAGTTTTAGAAATTACCTGCCCGAAACTTTGATATGTTTCGTTGATATTTTTTTGAATATTAACAATGGCAAATAGTGCAATCGCCATTATTAACAAGGTACTCAACACTAATCCGAAAATAATTAATCTGTTTTGAGTTGTAAAACTCGGTCTTCTGCTCTCGTTCATAGTCCGATTATATCACATGAATTTTTTTTATAAACAATAATTATTTGACAGTAAAATTTGAAGTTGAGAGAGGTGAAAAATAGTATAAAAAATGGCGAACTTCATTTTGAAGTTCGCCACAATTATGTTTAAAGGTGAATTTTTGATTATTCTTTAACATATTCTGCATCGATAACATCGTCATCATTGTTCTTTGA
>CAVKDD010000289.1:0-2530 GCA_963654845.1 Acutalibacteraceae bacterium
TTGAAATCTTTTTAAAAATGTATTACAATGTAATTAGTTGTAATACATAAAGGAATAAATAATGTCATCCGAACAATTTTCACTGAGAATACCGCAAGATACAAAAAAACGCCTTGATGAATTGGCAAAAGCAACAGGTCGTTCAAAAGCATACCTTGCGATTGATGCGATTGAAAGATATTTGGATTTAGAATCTTGGCAAATTCGAGCAATTCAAACAGGCTTGAAAGAAGTTGAAAATGAAAACACCTTTTCCTTAGATGAGATAAAAAAGAGTAACAATTCACAAGGAATAATACAAGTACAAATTGATGAAAACTTAGAAAAAGAAGCCGAAGAACTATTTTCAAGCTTAGGTTTAGATATATCAACAGCTATCCGAATATTCCTAACGATGTCAATAGAAACAGGTGGTATTCCTTTTGCAATAAAAAGAAATGAACAATCTCTAATTTACAACCCTCTTATAAATTCCACAACTTCTTCAAGGGAATAAATATTTTGCTGAACGAAGAAAGCTTTTCCTGTTTGTTCTTTGACATAAGACAAGGATTTTCCGTCCAAAAAGTCCTCAGTATAAGGACGAAGCATTATTGACGGAATGACAACAATATCGCCATCTGTTTCATTTACTGTTCTGATTAAATCATCTGTCGTGATTAGTCCCGCTACCGTAATATTTTCGCCCCAATATCTTGACTGCACCGGACGAATTTCAACCGTCAAATTTTTGATTTTATTCAATTTTTCGGAAATTTCTGCAAACATATTTTTTGCGGCATACGAACACGCAAAAATCATTTTAAAAGGTTTTGAAATCTTTTTCGGGAGTTTCAATCTGTTGAAATTATCCAAAGTAAAACGCAACGACCCGACACCGTCATCAAGTTGCCCAAAATTCCCGTAATATTTTGCAGGCGGAATCGGTGCATCCGCAAGCAGGAAAAACTCATCAGAACAACAAACTCGCTTATATTTTGAGGCAATTTCAATAGTTTCTTTTGCACATTGCTTATCAACCTGTTTCAACAAACCTTCCCTAAATTTGGTCACCCCGACAGGAACAATGGCTACTGACAACACGGTATTTTTAAGTTCGGCAAGGTCAGACAAAGTTCGGTCAAGTTCTTTTCCGTCATTCCACCCGGGACACAGAACGATTTGAGCGTGGAACGGAATTTTATTTTTTCTGAACCATTTTAAATTTTCTAACGCCTTACCCGCATTCGGATTTCTCAACATTTTCACACGCAATTCGGGATTTGTGGTTTGAACAGATACATAAAAAGGTCCAAGGTGCATACGTTTAATTCTGTCTTTATCCGCTTCTTTCAGGTTGGTTAAGGTAATATAAGTTCCCTGCAAATACGATAATCTGTAGTCATCATCTTTGACATACAAGGTATTTCGCAAGCCTTTTGGTTGTTGGTCAACAAAACAAAATATGCAATGATTTAGACAAGGTTTGATTCTGTCAAAAACCGCACTTTCAAAAACTATTCCCAAATCATCATCAAAATCTTTTTCGATTTCAATTTCTTCAATTTCGCCATTTTTCTTTTTAATTTCAACAGTAACAAGTTCGGATTTGATATAGAAATTATAATCAATCATATCAGTCGGCGTAATTCCGTCTATAGAAAGAATTTCATCACCTGTTTCTATACCAATTTCTTCGGCTATCGAACCTTCTGTCACACTGTTTACTATTGCGGGCATGTTAATCTTTCTCCAGTTGGTCAATCATTGTAATAAAATTTTTGTATGCACAAACCGTATCATCCAAAACTATCTTTTGATAAGTCGTTAGCGGGGTGTATTCATCCGTGAGAATTTTCTCAGCATTATTTTTGTGAGTTAAAACATTCGTTCTGATATCCGCAAAAACTTCAGTTCGGTCTTCAGGTTCCAAAACAGACAGACAAGACAACTTAATTTTAGCATCAGACATAAACTGCAACGGATTTTTTGACATCGGTTTAAGCATCAAATTTCGCAATTCCTTCAATCCGTCTTTTGTAATTGCATAAAACACGGACAATTTCCCACCGTCAGACATTACTTTTGAAGAAGTTATAAACCCTTGTTTTTCCAGTCTGACTAAAGCAGGCTTCAACGCTCCGAAACTCGGATTTGTATAGGCTAAAAAATATTCCTGAATGCGTTTCAAAATCGCATACATCGTGAAATCGTGATTTACCAATATGTACAAAACCATTAAATCTATCATAAAACTAGAATATCATTAATTAAACGATTAAACAATATGAAAAACTCAATTAAGAATTGTAAAAGAAAATCAAAAAAACTAGCAAATTTTTAAATTCAGGGATTTATAATAGGGTACAAACAGACTTGAAAGGAAGGTACTCAAATGGCAGAAGTAGCAGCAGTTCAACCAAAATTTACAACAGTTGTATATCAAACAAAAGACGGTGAAAACGTTACGGCAACGAAAAAAGACGGCATTGTAACTCTTGTTGGTGATAAAAACGGCACAAGACAAATGGAACTTGACAAATTTGTCAAA
>CAVKDD010000290.1:0-2522 GCA_963654845.1 Acutalibacteraceae bacterium
GTATAAATACATAATATTTGTTTTTTTCATGGTATTTTCTGCGATTTCAGACATTTGCGGATATTTGTTTTTTATAAGCGTTAAAACCTTGTCTAAATCAGATATGACATGCTTTTTCCTGTATTGGTCATAATTTGACTTGTATTGAGAAAACCTTTTCATCGGCAAAATAATATCATAATTTTCTAATAAATATGATACATGAGATTGTGACATACAGAATTTTTGAGTATAATCAGACGGAATTTTGTCAATCCACCTTACATTTCCGTTTCCGAAATCGAAAAATCTTCTGTAGTGAACAAGTCCTTTGTAATCGGAATTTGAGTTTTTCCAAAGCCAATAAAGAGCCGTTAATTCGCAATAGTAAGGGTTTTTTTCGGAAATATTATCACCCATATCATCACGTTGAAATTTCAAATCAATTTCAGATAATTTTGCACCCACCTGAAGCGGTTTCATAATGCTATTCTCAATTACGTCAAATTTTTTGTGATAACAAACCCTGATATCAAAACTTTTTTCTGATTTTTTTTCAAAACTTGACGGATTCGGAAATCTTTTTTCTAAGTATAAACGCATTGCAAGTCTGTCATTATCGGTCGTTGATTGGCTATCATTTATACAAAATAATGCAGGAGTATATTTTTCAAGCCTTGCTAATTTTTTCTTTGATAATGGGATTTGCAAAGCATCTAACCCTTCACCTGTGGTCAAAGCCTTTATTTTTTCGCTCAAATTATCAATAATTTTGTATTCACCACGATTTTTTGCAATCGCATAATACTCATAAATCGAACGCTGAAGACAAGCTTTTTCTCTAAATTTTTGATTGGCGGTTTTGACAAAACCGTCTTTGAAAGTTTCAACACATTCCTCAATATCGGATTTCCTATAAGCATCAATATTATGATGTGGAAAATACGGAAAACTTTGCCCGATATTTTTCTTCACCAAATTATAAGCCAAAGATATCATGTTTCCATATAAATGACGATAAGGTTTGTTCAAAATTCTGCGTTTTGAAAACCTGAAAATCGGCACACCTTCTGCATTAAAGAAAAAACTTTTAGACACCTGACGACCGAAAAACATATCATCATTTGCAAATAAAAAATGCTCCGATAAATTTGGAATTTTATGCAAAGCGGTTTCAATAGCGGAAGCATTATAAGTCGGCAAAGCACTTTCCGGAAGAATTTGAGAATGGTCGATTATATGAATTTTCGGATTTGTAACATCTATTTGAGAAGGAATTTGATTATCCGTAACAATGAAAATATTATTTATCCAAGAAGCATATTTTTCTAAAGAACGCAAAGAATAAATCAACTCATCATTATTTATAAATCTGCACTCAGATGTTGCATCATTATCAAGCGGTTTGTTATATTTTTTTAATTCCTGATTTTTCTTTTCTCGCCATGCGGTATCACTCGAGTTACACCATAAATAAACTATATCAACAGGAAAATCTTTCATCTCTTCTCCGATAATTCATTCAATTTTCGGTTAATAAAACCGTTATGCCTATTATAAAATAAAAGCAACAGGCATTTAATTTTATTATAAGAAATGTTAAGTTTTGTCGATTTTACTCAAGTTATTTTGAACAAAAAGACAAAATTTTATTCTTCTTTTGCCTTTTTGCTTGCTTGTGACAAGTTTGTTTTCAATTCAGGATGAGCATTCCAAAAACGTTTGTAAAAAACGCTAACCATACGGCGTTCCTCATTTGTAAGTTCTTCTTTTCTTGCTCGTTTGCCAAGTACAACGCCGAAAAATGCCTCTTGAGCCTTGTCATAATCAGACATTGCCGTCCGAACTTCAGGACACAACTCCCACATTTTTGTTGAATGTTCGGCAATTTTTTGACGGCGTTCAGGGTGAGCCTTGTCGTATTCTTGCATTCTGATTGATTGTGCGGCTCTATATTCAGCGGTTTTGCAGCCTTGAGCAGCATGCCTGTTTAATTCACGGCGTTTTTCGGGATTTGCGGCGTTCCACGCTTTAGTTTTCTGTGCAATCGCTTGATTCCCTGCCTCATCAGATGCAACCAGCAATCTTTTATAATTCGTATCAACCCCGACAAAATTTATTTTTTTGAGCATAACATCTAAAGACGAACGATTTTTTAGCCCGAACATTTGAGCAATTTCATCTTTTGATTTCAAATTTCCCCAATACTCCTGCAACATTTTTAGCCCAAAATTTTCGCTCATAATCTCTTTGCCTGCACCATGTCGCATTTGTGTCATCGGCAAAACCTCTTTAAATTCAGGGTATAATTCTTTGGCTTCGCCCAAAGTTTTGCACGACAATATCGGTTCATAAATCGCTTTATGCACTTCTAATAAAGAAATCCCTTTATCATTACCTTCTGAAATCAAGGCTTTTACAAAGGTTTTGACTCTTTCGGGTAACAATTTTGAACGGTTATTATAAATATATTTCAAATCCAACGGCTTGCCTTTTGCTCCAAAGGTTTGATTATAGGAAGAGTAGTTATTATAATTATAGAT
>CAVKDD010000291.1:0-2518 GCA_963654845.1 Acutalibacteraceae bacterium
AAAGCATTTCAGGTTGCCGACTTTGGTCAATCACGGTGCTTATTTGTGCTATTACCAAGGCGGTAAGTTGCACGAAGCAAAATGGGCAGGTAAAATGAAAACAAAAGAGTTGTTCAATCGAGAAACTGACAACTGCGTATTTACTCCGCCTAAAAAAGCCGGATATTTTGAAATTTCTGTCATCGGCGGTGGTGGCGGCGGTGGTGACGCAGGATACACCGGTGGTGATTGGATTAGCAGTATTGTCGAAACCGAAATGTCTCCTTTCCAAAGAACTGAGGAAGAATTAAAAGAACACGGTATTACAAAAAGTGAGTTCTTAAAATATGCAGGTTGGGTTATGGGCTATGCGAACAGTATAGGCTCAGGTTCAGGTGGTGATATCGGCTATATGACCAGATCAACCGATCCTATACACCGCGAATGTTTGGAATATGAGCAAGTTGATGTTGATGACTATGCCGATGCTAAAACCTGTAAAGCAGAATGGGTTGACGGCAAATGCCAATTCTATACTTGTGCTACAGGAAAAAAATGTACGGATTCTTTACATGAATATCCTTGTACTTATACAACACCAAAAGTATGTAAAACGAAAAATCCTCTTGATTGTAAGGATGTAAAAATCTGTGATGATTGTGAATGTGAGGGCGGTTATGAGACTGTAACTGTTTCTCCTGAAAAAGAAGGTGATCCTATTTCTTATTGTTGTATGAGAAATGCTAAAGGGTGCTTGTCCGCAGAGTATGAATGTGGTGACGGTTCAGGTGGAACTTATGACCAAACTGCAGGGGTATGGGAAACTACAACTCGTACGGTCACGCCTACTATACCTGCGGTGACTAAACAAGAATGTAAAAAATGGGGTCCTAAGTATAAAACCGTGTGTACAGGGGGTGATTGTGCCGAATGGTCCGGAGGAGATGAAGTAAAAACTACTTGTACTGAAACAATAACTACATGTGAAACTTATACAACAGAGGATAAATTTGGAGATCCTCAAGAGATAAGTGAATCAGCTTGTAAAGCTGATAATACAACAACCAAAATAAAAATTGGTAGTCACAAAGCAGACGGTGATTGTATCAATGAAAGAACTTGGCTTACTTATACTTACAATCATAATACGAATTATGGAGAATCAGGTGGTTCAGGTGCAAATTGTCGTTCTTCAGAACTTGCCGGAAATACAAATTTGACGGGTTCAGGTAAATCTACCATTAATGCCTCTGATGTAACAAATGGAAGCTCTCTAGATTTATCACGAGTAGCAAAATTTTTCTTGCAATACGCAACTGCAGGATTTGGTACTGCATCGTGTTATCCTCGTAAAGCCGGAGCACAAAGTTGTGATGGCAAACCTTCTTATTCTTCTTATAGTATCTCAGGTAACGGTTCTACTTCTGTAACTGCTTATAGTGCTGAAGCAGGTGGAAATGGTGCAGGGCGTACTATTATTGATGGTGATGATATTGACCCGAAATGGGATGATCCTGTTGATGCAGGTCATGCTCGCATAAACGGATACTGTTCAGGTAATGATATTGATTCTCCAAGTTGTAGTGGTTCAGGATATTATGGCTATTGCTTAGTTCACCATTATAAACCTTCTGTTGCCGAAACTGACGGTATGTATAAATATGAGTTTGGACGTGATACGAACTATCTTGGGTATGGTGAACCGGGACAACCGGGTGAATTCAAAACTACTATCGTTCGTACTTTGAAAGGTGTTGATACGACTATCAAAGTTGGTCGTGGCGGTTCTGCGGCTGCTCTAAATTCAGGCGGTAAAGGTACTGCGGGGTCAAAAACTTCCTTTGGTGACATAATCTCAGCTGCAGGCGGTGCTGGAGGAAAAGGTATGCAAACCCTAACCTCAGAAGAATTACCTGTTTATGATGCTGCCCGTTATGAAAAAGAAAGCAAATGTTTCTACTACAGTCAAGCGTTTGCGAAAAAAGCAGACGGTTCATATCTAAAAGCTGATGATGAACGTGTTATCTCAACTAAAACTTTGACATACGGTGAGATTAGACAACAACTACAGGATGAGCCTGATTATTGTAACGATTTGAAAGACAGTCAAAGTAATTATAAATACTTCCGAGTATCTACAAATGATGCGGCACAAAATTATCCGACCCCTGTCGGTATCTTCTCAAGTTTCTTGAATTTGGCGTTCAAAAACTTGACTGGCAGTGAAGATAATCCGCTTGAAAGATTCACTAAATCAGGTCGTGGCGGTAAAGCAGGTGCAGTTGAACACAGATGCTGGGCAGGACGTGGCGAAGTCATCTTTGAAGGTGTCGTTATGACATCAAGTGTCTTTGCTGATGCAGATAGTGCAAATGAAATAAAGAATAATCCTGACTATGATTGGCCGAGCGGCTTTACTCCAAAATATGTTCCTTCTACTTGCAGAAACGATTATTCTAACATTCCTGCAGGACCCGGAGCAGACGGTGCCGTTCTGATTAAATGGTAATGTTGAATATATGAATATAACATTTTATCA
>CAVKDD010000292.1:0-2496 GCA_963654845.1 Acutalibacteraceae bacterium
GAAAAGTGATTTTTAGCCTATTCAGAATCTGTCTAATACTCCTCACAACAGGTTCATTGGTTCACTTTGTAACAATCTGTACAATATCGTAACAGATTCCGGATCACGCACTCACTATCGTTCCTGCTGTCCGGAATGACATCTTGGTGAGCCTACCCAATTTCTGTCTTCTTTTTCTGGATTGCCACAGCGGTGCAAACGCACCGCTTCGCAATGACGAGAATCCCTCAAACACCCGCCAACACCGTCATTACAAGCAACAAAAAATTTACCCTTTCAAAACCTCTATTCTGTTGTCGTCTTTGATTTCGACAGGGTCTTTTGAGGCTTTCAGGATATCTTCAACGCATTTTGAAGCATCAAAATCATACTTTTGAGCAATCTTTTCAGGCTGATTTAACATCGGAAATCCGTCATTTCCCTGTGCGTTATAATCGTTCAACACAGTTGAATAAACCTTATTTTCTCTCGGATTATTTATATCAATAGGGGTTTGTTTGCCGTTTTTATCAACAAAAATCATTGATTTAATCTTGCCGTCCTCAGTCACGGAATATTTAATCCCCGAAGCATAGAAAATTCCGGGTTTATTTGCCGTATTTGTAAAGGATTTTGCAGCCTTTTTGAAAGCATCAACAATGTCTTTTTCCGTATAATTTACACGGTACAACTTATTCCTGAACGGCAAAATATCCGCCAAAATACGAGTATCTACCTTACCTTGTTCAAAGTAGCCTCTAATATTTGCTGACGGTAAAATTGCAATATCACAATCCAAATCTTTTCTTATACAATCCGCAATAAAATAAGCGTGCGGATTAGGTTCTATCAAATCCTTTGTCAGTGGTGGCGGGGCGGATTTTATAAACCCGTAAGTTTCACGCACCCCGAAAATCTTATTAAAAATGTACTTTGCGGGAGCATTTCTATTAAATACACGAGTTGTCGCAACATTATTCTGAACTTTTCTAATCACTCCGTTTTGGTCAAATTCCAAATTCAAAATTCCGAAATTCTTACCGTCACGCCCTGCCTGAGTGATAACGACAGGTTCACCCGTTTTTGAATAGAAAAGATTTTTACCTTCTTTTACATCCAAAAGCAAATCGTGCGAATGCCCGCCCAAAATTACGTCAATCCCCTGAGTTTGTTTTGCAACAATTTGGTCTAAGGTATAACCCAAATGAGAAAGCAAAATAACCTTATTTATGCCCTGTTTTTGGAACTTGTCCACCTCTTTTTGAATATCAGCCAAAGTTTCTTTCGGGGTATCTACCTGAACATCTTTTTGCAAAGAACCCGTTTTGGTACGTTTATGCAAATCAATCGGCGAAACTCCGATTACACCGTATTTATGCCCATTTTTCTCGATAATTTCGGTAGAAACAACGCTGTTTGAATACGGATTGTGAGAATTTATTTTAACATTATTTGCAAGTAATTTGTACTTAACCAGCGGTAAAACTTCACCGACATTTTCTTGCATATCGTATTCATGATTGCCGACAGCCGATGCCAAAACGCCAATCATATTTTGAAACATTACGGCAAGTTCATTTGTTTTAAAGTCCTCACCAATCATAATATCGCCTGATGACAACTTAAAAGTATCTACTTCGTTCTCTCTTCCCTTATAACGAGCGTCAAAATCCTTAGCCGCAGTAATCGTACGTTCCATGTTTATAGATTTCCCATGATAATCATTGATGTAAAAAATGCTCGTTTTAATATTTGGATTTTGTCCGACTGCGTTAATCATGTTACATGGTTCCCTTTACCATGAAAACATCTAAAAAAATTTTTTGACGGTCTTATATACTTTTATTTACAAATGTTAAAATTTCATAATCTGTACATCCCAAGATTTTGAAAGTTCCTGATACAATTCGTGAACTTTATCCACCACCTCAAGAAGGACAATTCCATAATTCACGCACGCAAATTCGCCCATGTCATGCAGCCCGATACGAGTTTTTATTGCACACCCGTAACGTGTCAAAATTTTCTGCAACTTTTGAGCCTCGTCTAACCTGTTTTGAACCGATATTCCTATTATTGCACTCATAATCAAGTTATAAAATACCCCCACAAAAAATGAAATTCCCCACCATGCGAATATTAAAAAAGCGGTTTGAAACCAAACCGCTCAAAATTTTAGAATTAATGATTAAGTGTCATAATATTAAATATTTCACCTTTTCTTACAACGAAATCGGCATAACTTTCTTTTGCTCCTGAAACTTGGTCTTTTACTGTAATATTGCCGCCTGTCAATTTGCCGTTTTCATCATAATACATAGTTTGGATTAAGTTACCTTTTTGATAAACGACTTTTCGCTCATCTTCACCCTTGTTAGTCCCTTTACCGTTATAAACTGAGATTTTACCACCATCAGGGGATTCATAAATCATTGGAGCTCCAATATGAAATGCTGTTCCTTTAAATGTGCAACCTTTCTTTTTTAAATCTTCTTCGCTCGGAGCATCACCTAAGCC
>CAVKDD010000293.1:0-2494 GCA_963654845.1 Acutalibacteraceae bacterium
TCGTAACAGATTCCGGATCACGCACTCACTATCGTTCCTGCTGTCCGGAATGACTATTTGGTGAGCCTACCAAATTTTTGTATTGTTTTTCTTAATTGCTATTCCGACAATTAAAAATTCTCTGTTTCTATTGCTTTTTAGGTTTAAATCCCCAGCTGCATTATTGCATTTGGAATATTCGCAATCAAATCCTCTGCCATAACGGAATAATTCGTCAAGGTTTTTGAGGCAATTTCGCCTGACAAACCATGCAAATACACACCCAAGACCGCAGCTTCAAACAAATTCGCACCCTGAGCCGCAATACCCGATATCATGCCAGTCAAAACATCACCTGAACCCGCCTTTGCCATAGAATTATTACCCGTATGATTTGCGTAAAACTCACCGCTCGGGCTGACAACAACCGTATTATGTGTTTTTAAAACCGTTACGCCGTTATATTTTGCACTAATTTTTTCCGCACTTAACCTTACATCTGCCAAAACCTCTTCAACAGAACAATTCAAAAGTCTTGCCGCCTCTTTTGGGTGAGGGGTCATTATAACCTTCTCAAAACGTTTTGGCAAAAATATTTGCGGAGTTTTTGAAATCAGATTTATTGCATCTGCATCAATTACCAACGGAGTTTTTGGATTAAGTTTGTTGAATAACTCCGTTAAATTAGACAAGGCAACCTCACTTTGTGACAAGCCACAACCGCACATTACAACATCAAAACTATCTAAATTTTGAGTTAACTCACTCAACGGCATAAAGACCAAGTTTGAAGTTTTTGCGGCAACAATATCAATTACTCTGTCTGTCGAACATAAAAAGCAGTATCCGCAGCCTGTTTTTAAGGCGGAAACACTCGACAAATACGCAGCACCTGACATATAATCAGAACCCGCAAGGTTCAAAACCCTGCCATAAGTGCTTTTATTAGAGTTTTCAATACGTTTTGGAAGTCTATAGTCCATTTTGTCTTATCGCCTCATAGGCAACAATGGCAACGGAATTTGACAAATTCAAACTTCTTTGACCTTCCTTCATCGGAATTGTTCTTGCAAATTCACTTTTGACGTACTTTTCGGGCAAACCTCTTGTTTCAGGACCGAACACAATGAAATCACCGTCTTTAAACTGAATATCAGTATAAAGTTTATCGGTTTTGGTTGTCAAATAGTAAAAAGTGCCGTTCGGGAATTGAGAATACATTTCTTCCATAGACTCAACTTTATGAATATCTACGCTTTCCCAATAGTCAAGCCCTGCTCGTTTGGTGTATTTATCGGAGAGTGAGAAACCCAATTTACCGACCAAGTACAAACTTGCTCCGCAACAAGCACAAAGTCTTGCGATATTTCCCGTATTTTGCGGAATTTCAGGTTCATAAAGTACAATATTTAACTTTGCCATTAAATTACCTTCTTACTTCTCCAATATATTTTTACATTCCAAAACAACAGGCAATCCTCTGACTACACAGAAAATAATAGCCAACCAAGCCAATACAATACCTACGGTATTCAAGATTGGTGTAATTGCATAACCTGCCATACAAGGAGTGTTTACCAAAATAATAATGATAAATGCCATAACTTTTGCAACTGCATAAGAAATTCTCATAAATCTTGAGGCACAAATGAATTTACCGATTTTTGATTGTTGCATTGTTTTAGCACCAAACGCAGTGTAACCTTTTGATAACGCAACACTTCTGATTCCGTCAGTTGTGAACGCTCTTGCTACGCACACGATAGGGAACATTGCATTTAACGCCGCATTATTTCCTGCAAGATAACCTAAAATTGCAAACGCTACCCAAAATGAAACTTCAACAATTCTATCGCCCATAATGTCCAAAACTGAGCCAAGTTCTGATTCTTCGTGGAATTTTCTTGCCACATAACCGTCAACACCGTCCAGTGCAAAGGCGATAATTGTCAAAACAAACGAAGTTAAATATGCCCAAGTTGTGTGTACAAACAACAAGAACACTGCCAACAACGCTACAAAAATTCTAAATATTGATATAAAATTTGCCATAATTTCCTCTTTTACTTTCTATAATTTTTTAGATCTTGACAGTGCGAAATCAACGTGGTTCAAGTTTTTAACTCTATCCCCAAGCATAATTTTTTCTGCTTCTTCCAAGATACTAACAACGATAAATCCGTTTTCACCGTCAGAACGTGCCTTTTTACCGGTTTCGCAACAACTGATAAAGTGTTGGCATTCCAATTTCAACGGTTCGATTTCCAAGTAATCAAGTTGTACAACTTCCTTATTACCAGCTTTGAAGTTATCGTAAATTGTCAATTTGTGTTCAGGCAAGGTATCATCCAAAATTGCGGTTGCCTTAGTACCTCTGACAAGTAATTGAACATGTTTTCTCGGAGTAATCCAGCTGTCTGTAATATGAGCAATCGCTCCGCCTTCCATTAAAATTCCGATATGTGTAATATCCATAATATCGTTACCGTCAGAAGAACATCCGATAGCAGAAATT
>CAVKDD010000294.1:0-2476 GCA_963654845.1 Acutalibacteraceae bacterium
TTTTCAAAATTACCGATACCAGAAAGGCTCACGGCAGATTTGAATGTTATTGGGACGTTAATGCTGATGGAAAGAAGGTTCTTTATTCATACTATAGTGATGAAAGCGGCTTGATTGACGGCCCTAAAGAGCTTAGCGGTGATAAATGCACCTTCACTCCTACTTCAAATACCTTGTATTATATGATTCACGCTGTCGGCGGTGGCGGTGCCGGAGCTGTTATTGCAACGCAAAAAGACGAGGACGGTGTTATTACCGTTGATGAAAAATTGACACCTAAAAGTACAAAAGTTCAAGCAGTATCATATTTGGCAAAGTCTGCCGTAAATGCTTGGCCAAATTGGGTTACTTCGTTAAATCAGACTAATAATTGTAAAGAAATTCCTTGGCGAGCAAAAACGACTACAGGTGGTGAATATTGTCCGTCAAAAGTTGTAAAAGATCAGTTTGATGTAAATACAATTTCTGATATGCAACAGGTAAGATACAGACTTAGCGGATCGGCAGGAAAAGTTGTATCTTCATTTGTTCCACAATTACCGGGAAGCTTGAAAATAGATATCTATCCCGGACAAGGCGGGATTATTTCTCGCAAAACCTCAGATTACGGTTCGGGCGGAGACGGTAAGGATACTGTTATTAAATACGTTTATCCTGACGGGTCAGAGGGTATTCAGGCTATGCAAGCTGCAGGCGGAGCAGGTGGTAGCGGAAAAGTTGATAGCCGTATGTCGTTCACTTTGGTTGGCGGAAAACCGACAGACTTTTTGATGAGTACAAAAACTTCTATTGCTAAAAAGCTTTCAGGGTTTATTGATGTAATTGAAAGTGCTGAAAAATATGATGCTATGAAATCACATGTTCCGTCTAATGCAGGTGACGGCGGTAGCGGTGAAACTCAATTTGTTGCAGAAACTGCAGGACAAGTTTTGTACGAATATGATAATAATGACGGTGTTTATAACTTCTCTCGTCGTTACGGTTCAAATTGGACAAATATTACAAATTATTTGGGTACAAAATATTATACGGAAGATAACGTTTCAACAGTGGCTAGTTGTAAGGCTACAACAGTGGATTCTTTTGAAGCTGAGCGTACAGGCTATTGTGATTTGAACAAGGATGCGACAAGCAACGCTCAAAATGCGGGATATTCTAACAGAAAAGTCTATGATTGTGCTATCGGAGATATTCCTGAATCTGTTATTTCAAATATTTCAAACTTTACAAAAGGGTCACAGTATAAATATCCGAGAGTTAACGGCAAATCCGATTATATGCCTACTGCTAAAGAACAAGACAAGGTATGGCAAGTCTTTCGTATCGTGAAAAACACAACAACCGGTGCTATCATAGGTACATATCCGATGTTTCCGAGTTCGTCATTATATTCTGACGGAACGGTTTATAATTCTGATTATTGGTCATCAGATGACGGATACAAATATAATAACAATATGACACCGTTTTATGGATGTTATGTAAATGCTGATTATTTAACTTTGAAATGTAAAACAACGATGAAAGGTACTACTTACAAAGTAGCGAATTCGGTACCTGTTCATGATTGTACGGTTAAAGATGAAAATAATTGGACTTGTTCAAACGGTGAAAAAGCTATGTGTTCAAACGGCGGAACTACTTATACAAATTGTTCCGATACATCTAAGTTGAAATGTCCTGCACATAATGGCGGTGACGGAGCGGTGGTAATCTTATGGTAATGAAAATGATGAAATTTAAGCTGGGATTTTCTTTATTTGAAACTTTTGTCGTAATGGCGATTGTCGGTATTTTTATCGCACTTATGGCAAATACTGTTGCACACCGTCCGAAAGCGAAATTAGCATCTGAAGCTCACGGTCGTTTTGAGTGTTATTATGATAAGAATGGTGTTTTGACACAACAGTTATTTACAGAAGGTTCTTCGCAAGGTGCAAAACCTGCTAAAAATCCTGACGGTTCAGCTGCTACCTATTGTACATTTCAACCTCCGTATTATGCAAAATATATGATTATTGATGCTGTCGGCGGTGGTGCGGGCGGAGATTCCACAAGCGGTGGCAGCGAAGGTCAATTTGTAAGTGCCTTTTATGACTATGTCGCAACAAGTTACAAAATTACTCCGGGAAAAGGCGGAGCGGCAAAAGTTGGTACTACTGCACCTGAAAACGGTACTGATACGATAGTTTACGACCAAGACGGGAACAAACTTGTTACAGCATTGGGCGGAAAAACTACTGCCTCTTTGATAAATACAACTATTGATGATGTCAAGAGTTGTGCAATTACCGATTGGTCAACCGTAGATGAATTTTGGTGTAATATTCCGCCGTCTTGTCAGGTAATGAACGGTAAAATCCAAGTAAGCTATTGTCGTAGTAAAGGTTCTTATGTAACGCGAGATATCGGTTATAAGACTACCAAAACTGACGGTACTGTAGAAATGGGAAATCCGAGATATATTGTAAACGAG
>CAVKDD010000295.1:0-2468 GCA_963654845.1 Acutalibacteraceae bacterium
CATATAGACAAATTAGAAACTACATGAAAGAAATTCCATCAATGTTTATCTACAACGCAATTTGCGTTATGTCTGATTTATTGATTTCAAAAGCCGGAACAATTACATCAGATGAAACCCGTTATATGGAATGGAAAACCAAAGACGGCAACTACGAAAACAATCAATATGCACAATTTGATACATTTGTTGAAGGGATTTTTCAAAAAGAAAGATTTTTAGACATATTAAAAAACTTTATTTGTTTCAACAATGATGGACCAAATACCTTCAAAATTCTTGCTGGCTATCATCAATATTTTGCAGTTAAAAAAGCTATTGAATCAACAAAACACGCAACGCAAACCGATGGGAAAGGTGGTGTATTCTGGCACACACAAGGTAGCGGGAAATCTTTATCAATGGTATTTTATGCACACCTTTTACAAGAGGCTTTGAATAGTCCGACAGTTGTGGTTATTACCGATAGAAACGATTTAGATAACCAGTTATATTCTCAATTTTCAAAATGTCAGGAATTTTTGCGACAAACTCCGATTCAAGCACAATCAAGAGAAAATTTAAAAGAACTTCTTGATGGCAGGGAAGCTAACGGTATAATTTTTACCACAATGCAAAAGTTTGAGGAAGCAGACGAACCGTTATCTACAAGGCGAAACATTGTAGTTATGGCAGATGAGGCTCACAGAGGACAATACGGACTAACAGAAAAAGTCGATGCTAAAACAGGTAAAATTAAAACAGGTACTGCCCGAATTATAAGAAACAGTTTGCCAAATGCGACCTATATCGGTTTTACCGGAACTCCGATTTCTTCAAAAGACAAAAATACTAGAGAAGTTTTTGGTAATTATATTGATATTTATGATATGACACAAGCTGTTGCAGACGGAGCGACTCGTCCTGTCTATTATGAAAGCAGAGTTGTAAAATTACAACTTGACCCTGTGACACTAGCTCTTATTGATAAAGAGTATGACCTAATGGCACTAAATGCAGATGAAGAAGTTGTCGAAAAAAGTAAACGAGAATTAAGCCAAATGGAAACAGTTTTGGGCGATGATAGCACAATTAATTCTTTGGTTGACGATATTCTAAACCACTACGAAAACAACAGGGAACATCTTTTGACAGGAAAAGCAATGATAGTTGCTTATTCTCGACCTATTGCAATGAAGATTTATAATAGAATCCTTGAATTAAGACCAAATTGGGGAGAAAAGAATAAAGAAAAAATTGCAGTAGTAATGACTTCAGGAAACAATGACCCTGAAGAATGGCGTGATATTATCGGAAACAAAGCATATAAAACAGAGCTTGCGAAAAGATTTAAAGATAACGAGGATACATTGAAAATTGTTATCGTTGTTGATATGTGGCTAACAGGTTTTGATGTTCCGTCACTGGCTACGATGTATGTTTATAAACCTATGAGCGGACATAATTTGATGCAGGCGATTGCTCGTGTAAACCGTGTGTTTAAAGATAAAGAAGGCGGGTTGGTTGTCGATTATGTCGGAATTGCAACCGCATTAAAACGAGCAATGAACGATTACACGGCAAGGGATAGAAAAGCCTACGGTAACCCTGATATTTCTCAGGTTGCATATCTAAAATTTCTTGAAAAATTAGAAGTTTGTCAAGATTTATTCCATGGTTTTGATTATTCCAAGTTTATAACAGGTAGTAATTTAGATAGATCAAAAACGTTTGGTGGTGCTGTAAACTTTATCCTTGCTCCAAGTATGCAAGATAGAAAAGAAGCTTTTCAAAAAGAAGCGTTATTGTTACATCAGGCCTTGTCTTTATGTTCTTCAATAGTCGATGAAAAAGACAGAATTTTAGCCGCCTTCTTTGAGGCAGTTCGGGTTTCCTTGAATAGATTATTGAATACCGGTATTGATAAGAAAATATCACTTCCCGAAATGAATGCAAGAATTAATGAACTATTAAAACAAAGTATAAAAAGTGATGGCGTAATTAATCTATTTTCGGATATTAAAGAAGAATTTTCATTATTTGATCCGAAATTTTTGGATGAAATTTCAAAAATGAAAGAAAAAAATCTTGCAGTTGAAATATTGAAGAAACTACTTGCAGAACAAGTTTCATGTTATAAACGAACAAATTTTGTAAAATCAGAAAAATTTAGCGAACTTATCCAAGCCGCAATGAACAAATATATTAATGGTTTAATTACAAATGCGGAAGTTATTGAAGAACTTTTAAAAATTGCAAAACAAATTCAAGAAGGCTCACAGCCTATTGGTGATTTGAATGACGAAGAAATCGCATTTTATGATGCTTTAACCAAACCTCAAGCCGTAAAAGATTTTTATAAAAATGAAGAATTGATAAATATGACAAGAGAATTGACGGAAGCGTTAAGGAAAAATAAAACTATAGATTGGCAAAAGAAAGAATCCGCAAGGGCAAATATGCGGCGAATTATTAAAAGACTCTTAAAG
>CAVKDD010000296.1:0-2465 GCA_963654845.1 Acutalibacteraceae bacterium
CTTTTACACTGGCAGAAGTATTAATCGTTTTGGGTATTGTTGGTATTATTGCGGCTATGGCAATTCCAAGCCTATATAATCATTTTAAAAAAGTAGAATTACACGCTCGTTTTAACAAAACATATTCCGTGGTCAATCAGGCACTAAATTTAACGATGAGTGATTTGGGTTTGACTTCATCGTCTGATTTTAGCATATATTGGGATAAAGACAAAAATGTATTAAATCAAAGATTTGTTGATATCAATAAAATTTGGGATAGCAAATTTGCCGGTGCAACATTAGTTGATAAACAAGATTTTAGCAGAAAAAGAGTATATATACATGATTTTTGGGGCAATTTATGGCCTTATGCTGCAAGTTGGCCTGTAAATGCTACTTTTCCTGATGCAAACTATTTAATACTACCTGATGGTGCGATGGTTTCTCGTTTGGGTTACGATGGAAATATAAATTACCAATCTTCACTTGCACTTGTAATCTTTTTTGATACGAATGGACCATATAGAGGACCAAACCGAATAGGTTATGATATGTTCTATTATTATAATGACGGAAAGTATTATGAAGGCAATTTGGCTGCGACTTGTGATCCGCTTAAAACTCCAATCAATCCATATTGGCAAAGTATTCAATATTCAGCGTGTTCTGCTACCGCACTAAAAGATATCAATCCGTTCGACTCATCTAAAAAATATTGGGATAGTTTATATAAACCCAAAACTTGGTGGGAAGATTTAAAAAATAGTAAATAGCGTTGACGTGAATATTTTTGAAGTTTTTTAATTAGGTAAATTTTGAATTTTTACCACGGATAATCATTAGGGATTTTCCAGTTATTTTCTTCAATCAACTTTGTACAATAACCGCAAACATAGCAAGGTCTTTTACAACCCCAAACTGAATGTGTTTTGAGCGTTTCGTGTTGCCCGTTCCAACCATGCGTGTACGGTTCAATATAATCCAGCCCTTTGTAGCCCGTATTATTCTTTTTCGCATATTGAAACTGAAAAGAATTTCTCGGATTTGTATCGCGTTTTCCATTAAGATACAATATTAAATCGCCCCCATTGCCGTCAATGTGTGTCCAAACCAACCCGCCGTTTACCAAATAGAAACAAACACCCGTTTGTGTCCAACCCGTATCTTTTAGTTCAAAATTACAATCTACCAAATCAGAATGCTTCATATACGGGAAAATGTAAGTTTCTACAAAAGTTTTCATTTCCGCACTGGAGTAATATTTATTCTTGACCACCCAATCTTCAAAAGTTCCGCCAAGTTCGTCTTGAGCCATTGCAAGTGCGTTGTTCATTGTCGAGCGAAAAGTTTGTAATTTCGCTTCAACAATCTTCTTTTGAAAAGTATTATATAATGTCGGCATTGTCATCGCCGCAACAAAACCTAAAATCCCTATACAGACAAGAATTTCCGCTAAAGTGAAAGCAAATTTTTGATGAGAGTGTGTTTGCATTTTTAAACAAATTGCAATAAATATTTTAATTTTGTTATATATATCTATCGTACGATAAATATATATGATAGCAAAAAGTTTGTCAACTGACTAGAATTTACTATATGAAAGACGAACGACTAAAAACCTTCGGTTTGAATGTAAAAATGGCAAGATTGCGGAAAAATATCTCCCAAGAAGAACTTGCAGAATTGATAAACACCTCAAGAACTACAATCAGCATGATAGAAACGGCACGCCAAAATCCGACAATATTGAAAGTTGTTGATATTGCACGAGTTTTGGAAATTGATATAAACGAATTGACAAAAGATGTGTAGGGTTGAAAACTGCAATGCGTAGAGATTTTGAGAAAAATTGAACAAATTTTATAAATTGCTTGAAAAAAAAATATATTTGTGCAAAAATAGGACTTGTCGGTAGTAATCGGCATGACACAAAGAGTATGGCAAGGTAGCTCAGCTGGCTAGAGCGTTCGGCTCATACCCGAGAGGTCGAGAGTTCGAGTCTCTCCCTTGCTAATAAAAAAGAGATAGATTTTTCTATCTCTTTTTTATTCGTTTGTGGATATGGACGAGAACTCAATTTGAGTTCGAGCGACCTGTAAGCAGAGTGCGAAGGACTTTTGCTGAAGAACAAAGTTCTGCAAAGCAAAATCCGTAGGCACGTTTAATGCGAACAGGTCAAGACAGTCTCTCCCAATATTCAAGCCTGTCTTTTTTAATGCCGAAGTGTTTTATTATGAATAGAGAGACGCGAACTTGGTTGTTTTTCGTGTTGCTCAAAACAACCGGAGTGGATATTATAATGTAATTACTATTAAAACAATTTCTGTTGAACATTAGTTTCTAAAAAAGATTTTTGGCTGCTTTGTTGGATTTCATCTGTCGGTTTAAGGTTTCCTAAAATCATCAAATCATTTGGATTATGTTTTTTGTAATTTTCTTGTGCTATTTGTGGATTTTGATTGGCATAGCAATATTTACACCCA
>CAVKDD010000297.1:0-2450 GCA_963654845.1 Acutalibacteraceae bacterium
TGTAAATATATATGACGAGCGTAGTAAAAAGTCTTGTAAAAGATTTATCTTTATTTTATGCTAAATGAACGTAGAAAAAGATTTTAGTTCGGCTTGGGAGAAAAAATGAAGATTACCCCTTTAATGATGAATAGTGTAAATTTTGGAAATTCACAACCTGATGCAAATGTCAGCCACGAAGGCATAAAAAAGAAAACTCAAAAGAAATACAAAGACCCGTTACAAAATTACCCGATGCGAATGCTCGGTTATACAAACGATGTCGGCGTTGCAATTAACGAACTGTTCCCGACATTTGCAACTTTGTGCTGGGTTCCTGCCTTGATGTATTTTGGTGCGGATGTTTATGACAAGTACAAAAACAAAGGCAACACCTACGACCCGAACGCAAAAAGAGCGTTCTCTCAGGCTGTCTTCCAAGCCAATGCAAGTATTATAATGCCGATGTTATTCGGTCATATCGGTGCAAGTGCGTTTTCTCAAGTCGATAAATATCACGGTTTGAAACTTTCAACCAACGCAAAAGAACAAACTTTGAGATACATCAAACGCTATGCGGCTTCTGAAAAAATCTTTGAACCTAACCAAGACAAAGAAGCGATTTTGAAGGATTTTTCAACAAGTTTTGACAATTTCTATCAAAACAGTTCAAAAACTTACAAGAATAAAAATATTTTCTTCAAAATGTATGACAAACTTCTCGGCAACTGCCGTAAAGGTGCGATTGCAAATTCAAACGAAACACGTTTGAAAGATTTTGCAAACAAACAATTCAAAAATATTATCGACAATGCAAAAGATTTAGATGCTTTGAATGCAAAATTTGACAAAGATATTTTCAAATTGAAAGCGTGGAAATCCGCAGGTTCTTTCACAGCCTTGTTATTGACAATGAAATTTATTGATTCGTTCACGGAAAACATTATCATTAAGAAAATTCTTGAACCGCAAATGAAAAAGATTGATTTTCACAAATTTCACGATATGGCAAACTTTACGGAAAAAGACGAAAACCCGTCTGCCGCTAAGTCGGTTTCCGCTTAGTTCAAATAATTCATAAGTTTGTTTAGCAGTTGGGATTTTGTATGAAATCCTGAGATTTCGGCAATTTGTTCTCCGTTTTTCAAGAGAATAAATGTCGGATATCCCGTAATATTGTAGCGTTGAGCGATTTCAGGGGATTCTTCGGCATCCACCAAACCTATCCAAATTTTTGATTGTTCAAATTCGGACAATTCAATGCGTTGATTTCTGCAATATCCGCACCAAGTCGTGTAAAATTCAATCAACTTCAAACCTGTTTTTGTTTCATTATCAAAATTTTCATTATTCAGTTCAATTAACATAAATTTCTCCTTTAGCGGTTTTATTATACCAATTTTCAAGGCTGAAACAAATAGGTATTTTGTCGGATTTTTAGTATCGGAGCGGAATTTTTGAACGATTAACCTCTTTATCTCGGTAGCCAAAATTCAGCAACATTCGATTTGTGCTTGTATAGAAAATATTTTCATCAAAAGTCGGACCGATATTCACGGAAACAACAGAATCCTTTGAAAATTTGTATTCAAGATACGGAACAAATAACCCGTTTTTCTCGACAATACTTGTCGGTTTGGAGTTTTCCGTACCAAAGACATTAACAATGACTATTCTGTATTCGTGTTCGTTTTTGAATTGCGGATTTTTGAAGAAAATACTAACAATACTCAAAATATCGATAAGTTCAAAAAGGATGTCAAAAAGTTTAACTTCGCTGGAGTTTTTACATTTCAATTCTTTTTCAAACAGCGAATTCCATTTTTTGAAAATTGCGTGGATAATCTTGATTTGTTTTTGTTTGTCATAAATCACGCTGCCGTAAATCGGCAAATAATCGTTTTCGCTCATCTCTTTTATGAGTTTTTGTTTGTCAAAACCGATATTGTAGCCCGTGTAATTTTTACCTTTAGCATAGTTGTTCCAAAGCGTCAGATTATCGCTTTCCGTAGAAAAAGAGGTCGTAAAGTATTCCAACTTATTCACAAAATCATCATCACCGTCAACAATATGCTTGTATTTGTTGCTGAAATGCTTTTTTATTTTGTTAAACAGGTCAGGATTAAGCCCTTCGGTTTTGTCAATGAGTTTGACTATCAGGCGGTAGGAATATGCGATTTCTTCCTTGTCGTTCAGGTACAGAGCGTTAGAAAATCGGATATTTTCGCCTGATAAAATATTCAAAAGTTTTTCAGGTTTTGTGTAGTGGTAAATCGTACAATTAGAGCCTGTGTCCAAAAATCGCTTAATTTTCGGAATCTTTTTCAATAATTCATCATAATAAGACATTCCAAGACCTCGCAACTATATATATTATAACATATCTTGCGATTATTCGGAAGCTTATTTATTTGCACTCTTATCGTCTGATTTTTGCGGTATTGGCAAGGCGGTTTTTGATTTGTGTTAAT
>CAVKDD010000298.1:0-2431 GCA_963654845.1 Acutalibacteraceae bacterium
CATACCATACCATACCATAAAGGAATTATATCAAGGGTTTCAGCGATTTTAAAATTATATTTACATTCTTAACATTTTACATATTTGAGGAGTTTTGTGAAGAAATATTACAAAGATAATGAGTTTAGAGACTTAATTTTTTGTATTATTTTGATTATTAAAGAGATTCTGAATCAAGTTCAGAATGACTATTTGGAAAGCCTAGCAAGGGTTTCGTCATCTTGAAAAGATAAAAAACACCCACAAAAATGTCACCCTGAACTGGTTTCAGGGTCTCTTCAATAGCAAGGTGTAACAATGGTTTAGGGAATAAATCCTTTGTTTTATTTTGATTATTTTCCTCCCCTTCGAAATCAAAGATTTCGGTTCCAGCCATACGGCATACAGTCTCACACAATTCGCTTCACTCATTGGTTCGAGCTAGCACTGCCAGCGGGGAACATTATTTTACAAAAACTTTTGCCTTTAATTCCTTGCTTTAAAACTTTTTAATACTTTGCCACAATCTTATTTACGCAAAATAATCTTCCATACATGCCTGCAAATTTGCATTAATTTCTTTGGCTTGGGCTTTTACGTTTTCAGGGAAGAAAATATTTGGCACAAATTGTCGAAGGTCGAACGGCAATTCATCCTCAAGCACCAAAGTTTTGTTAATCACGCCATTGTGCATAAAACCGTCTGATGCAAGAAATTCACGCTCAGGAATATTCTGAACCTTTTTCATAAGTTTTGCCATATATGTAAAGAACTTCAAATTTTTGTCATTAACTTCCAATGGCGTATTGCTGTTCACAAAGAAATTATAGCCTGTTCGTTTAAGCCCCATATCATCGCCAATTTCTTCTTTCGTTGAAGAAAAAGTCACAAACTCGTCAAAAATCGGATGAAGTCGATTTGGCTGGTCAGTAGTTGCAAGTGCATTATAAAACTCGGTCAAATCCTGCCCTTTTTCATCGTTTTTCAACATCATTGCAAGGTAAGTTTTGTCAACATCACCGACAATTTCTTTCGCTTCATTCATTTTCTTGAGCTTTAATTTAATCCCATATATATTAGATAATCCTGTAAAATTTACGTCCATTTTTACACCTTTTTTCACTAAAAAACCCAAACAAAATATTTTTTGCTTGAAATTTTATTAAAAATTATGAAGGCGAATTTCAAATCGTCAAAAGTCTAATATAGCAATACTTTCAGCGATTCCAAACCGATATAAGGCAAACATAGCACTAAACTTTTCCATATAAATGCCGATAAAAATATTACGGCACACAAATTTTGCCGTGTACAGAATAACATCGTCATCGGAGTATAATGAGTTCTAATAATATCAATAATTTAGGGCAAAAAAGTATCTCTTGGGAAAATTTAAACAATGCTTTGCAGCGTAATAACGCAAGCAAAACAACCATTAAATCCGCCAAGAGTATTTTTACTAATGCTGATAAAAATGGCGATGGTAAAATTGATGCAGAAGAATGGGAAGCATTACAAGGGGAAATTAACTCTGCAGACCAAAATAATGACGGTGTAATTAGTGAAGAAGAAGCACAAAATGCTCCGAAAGACAGTATTTTGCAAAAATTTGGAACAAAAGTCAATGACTTTATCAACTATGCAAAACAGTCCATTTCCGATACGACAAATGAACAAACAACCCCTGAAGAAGCAAAAACGACTTCTTCATATATCAATACCGATAACGGTATTGATGTCTCGATTTCCGAAACAAAAGTCAATCCGCAAGACGATTCAAAATACACTGCAAAAAAATATGACCTGAACGTAAACACCGAAGAAAACAGATATTTCGGACATGCCAGCAATATCCACGCTCAAAAGACGGATAATCAAGAGAAAATGTTACAATATTCGGCAAATGCTTACTACACTTCTGACAAAGAGATCAATGCACATGTTGGCGTAAATAAAACTTCAACAAGTGTTGACGGTGATACAACAACAAATAAAGATAATTCAGCAACAGTTTCACTAAAAGATGTAAAACTACACAGCGGTACTCAAAAAGAAACCGAAGGAAGTTCGGTAAGCCATGATTACAATGCGAATGTTGACCTGAAAAAACTTGGGAATGTCGATGTAACTCACACCTTAAACAAAAAAGGAGAAGATAATACCACCTCAACAAATACAGAAGAAATTAAATATTCCGACAACACTATTCAAGCAGATGCTTCAAGTAAAAAACTTGATAGTGAGGGCAATGTATTATCAGAAGATCACGCAAAAGCCTCATACAATACAAAAGAAAACACAACAAACTTAAATTTCACAAAAGAGAATAACAAAAATGATTACAAAAAGACACAAAATCTAAATATTGACACGACAACAAAAGATTTTGGGACAACAGTAACCTATGATAACAATAAAACGAACAACGACGGTTCTCAAAAATCCTACACAC
>CAVKDD010000299.1:0-2431 GCA_963654845.1 Acutalibacteraceae bacterium
GTTTTGTGGTAGCCAAAACCCAAGTTTGACCAATCAATGTTTGCTTTTTCTACTGTTTCCATTCGCCACCTCTTTCATTTTGTTTAATTATAAAACAAATAAATTATTTTTGTTCTAACCATTCCAACATTGGTCTTATTTCACCACAATCAAGTCCGTATTTTGCGGCAAGTTGACTGTTCAAAACCCTATCAATTCGCAAGTTTAAATTTATTATATTATTGATATTTAACGTATGGTCTTTTTCATTGTAAAACTCAGAATAATTCAACCCGCTGTGAACGCACCCCGGAAGCCTTACATACCCTTTGACATCGTCATAATAACAAACCCCGAAAGTTCGACAAATTATTCCACGATAATCATAAACAGAACATTCCTTATTTATCAAAAACGGACATTCATGTTCAAATCTTTTGCCTTTAAATTCTTTCTTTTGTTTAATAAGGTTTGCAATTTTTCGTTGAACGATTGATTTTTTTTCGGGCGGAAGTCCTAAAAATCCTTGCGTCAAATATCCGAATTCCACCTGAGAAAAAGGATAATCCCCCTGTTCGCAACATATTGAACAACCTTTTTTGCATTTAATATATCTTTTATGTTGTTTGAAAAGTTCTTCCATAATAGAATCAAACTCTTTCAAAAATTCCTGATATTTTTCTAACATTATATTCCTTTAATCATTGTGTATCTTCGACCGATTTTTATAACCTTGTAATCCAATTTACCTTCAACATCAGGCATTCTTTTATTCAAAAGGATTACAACATTATCTTTTTTCGCCAAGTCTTTTTTTATAACTTCCAAATCTACTTCTTCAGGATTGTAGTCAACCCGTTCATCGTTATAATAAAGTAGCGAATATTTCCTGCTCATTCCGTTTCCTGAAATTGTATAATCATGTTTTTGAGCATACTGTGCAAATTCTACCAAATCTTTTTGTCCGAATTTGTAATCTATTTCAAAAAATTCTTCTGTTGAAAACGCTGAAACTACCGTCATCAAAGTAACATAGATTATAAATACACCCAAATATTTTTTATATTTTACGCATAAAACAGAAATCAATCCGAAAACTATCAAACAAATCAGACTGAACCATCTTGTTTCTGCGATATCATGATTTAATTGAGCAGGTAAATATAAAGGTGTGAACATTGCAACAACACCCGCAATTATACAAACCCAGCCCAAGATATTTACGGAGATATTTATAGGTTTTTCGTGTTTCTTTTTATCAACATAATCCTGCCACATTAACCCCGTAACTATTGCCAGCGGATAATATACAGGCAAAATGTAGGTAGCAAGTTTTGTTGAGGATGAAGTATAGAAAAACATTATCCAAATTATTGTAACCCAGCACAATGCCATCATCTTGTGAACATCGTCAAGACTTGCAAAATCAAACTTTTTCGCTTTGTCAAAATAATGTAATTTTGACCAATTTTTAATCTTGTCGATACCGACCACAACAAACGAGAAGATCCAAGGAATAAATCCCCATAACAAAACTAAGAAATAATAATAGAACGGTTGTTTTCTGCCGATTTCATTATGTGCAGTATTCAAAAATCTGTGCAAGTGATGTTTAATTATGTATTCGTTAAAAAATAACGGGTCATATTTATGAAACATTATTATATGCCAAGGTAGAACTATCAAAGAAAAAATTATAATACCCGGAATTAAATATAAAGGTTTGAAAATTTCTTTAAACTTTTTCGCCATAATTGAGGTGAAAAATACTGTTCCCAAAGGAATTG
Source organism: Acutalibacteraceae bacterium (assembly GCA_963654845.1). Classification (GTDB taxonomy): domain Bacteria; phylum Cyanobacteriota; class Vampirovibrionia; order Gastranaerophilales; family Gastranaerophilaceae; genus Zag111. The sequence goes on from CAVKDD010000299.1 coordinate 1,767, forward strand.
CTATACCCGGTATTCCTTTTGCCATAACAGCAAGCCCCAAGAATAAATAGAAAGCCCACCAGTAATATTTTTTATGTTTTTCGTGACAGAAAAATATTTGAAAATATGAAACCAAAGCCAAACCGATGTAAAAGGTTAGAACAATATCAAGAATTGCATATTTTGCAAGAACAATAAATTCCAAAGAGGTTGCAATAATTAAAGAGGTAAAAACACCAAATCTTTTGCTGATACGTTTTCTTGAGGTGAAATAAACAAGCATTGAGAAAATAAACCCAAGCAAGGCAACAGGGAAACGTGCCGTCCACTCGTTAATCTTTCCGCCCCATAATGCAAAGGATAAACATTCCTGCCAAAAATATAACGGTGGCTTTTCAAAGAAATATTGACCGTTTAAATAAAGTGTCAAGAAATCTTTTGAATGATACATATCCCTAGACATTGCGACATATCTGGTTTCATCAACGTCCATCAAGTAATATGTACCGATTCCGTGAAAGAAGATAAAATAAAACAACAAACCCAACCCTAAAACTGTGTATATTTCAGGGTGTTTGTTATATATTTCAACAATTTTATTTATAAACAAACTAAACTTTGATTTTAAAACCTCTAACATTTCTCCCCCAGCTCAAAATTTTTACAAAATTATTATACTATAAATC
>CAVKDD010000300.1:0-2420 GCA_963654845.1 Acutalibacteraceae bacterium
GTCCAAAAATTATACGGAAAATGATATTCTTCAAGATATTAAGACTTCGTTAAAATATTTAGAAGATAACGGAAAACATTGTCGAGGGGTAATCGGGCACAGTTTCGGGGCTTATATCAGTGCAAGAGTAGCAAAAGAAATTAAACCAAACTTTTTGATAATGGTTTCGCCTATGGTATCTTTAGAATTTTGGCTAAAAAATGTCATAAAGCATCCTAAAAAATACAAATTTGAATACGGATTAATAAAATATCTCAAGGGTTTCAGCAAGCAATATCCGAGAGTTTTTGATATTCGCAAACACCTAAAAGACAATCCGACAAATACTTACCTTGTCCAATCATATAACGACAAATACGTCAGAACCTGCAAGGTTAACGAAATCACACCCGACATAGAAAATTTGAAAAAATTTACAAAACTGAAAACAGGCGGTCATAAAATGGACACCGAAAAAATTGAAGAAATAAAAAAAATCGTAGATAAATTATAAATAATAAGCTTTTATGTTATACTTAAAAAATAGCATTTATTAGGGAGAGGGAAATGGATTATAAATTAAAAGAAACAGTGTCCAAAGATGCGTTCAGATACGGTTATTTGACAAAAAAGATTGCACCGTTCATCAAACCGCATTTACCGAGAATTATATTAAATTTATTGTTGGCAATACCGTTGGGATTATTGGACGGGGTTGTGGCGTTTGCATTAAAACCGTACATGGATTGTGTAATTAACGGTCAAACTTGGCATATTTTAGGATTTTCTATAGAACAAAACGTTTTGGCTTCCGCAATTCCGTTCGGTATCGTAACTTTTGCACTTGTTCAAGGTTTGTTGAAATATACGAACAACTATCTGACGGATTGGACGGGAAACAAGATTTCAAATTCTCTCAAAATTGAATTATTCAAAAAATTGACCTCATTAGACCCGATGTTTTTCGATATAAATTCTTCGGGACTTGTTTTGACAAGATTTTTCACTGACCCTGAAACAGCTTCAAAAAATATTATTAATACATTAAAAACTTTCATTATGACAAGTTTCGGCATTGTCGGACTTGTTACTGTTTTGTTGTATAACTCTTGGAAACTTGCAATTATCGGCGTTGGAATTATGGCGATTGCGATTACTCCGGTTACCCTAATTAGAAAAAGAATTAAAAAAGTTTCTAATGCGAACATGGTGGTCGGCGGAAACATGACAACAAACTTCAATGAAACTTTTGCGGGCAACAAAATTATGACCGCCTACAACTTGCAAGATATTCAAAATAATAAATTTGAAAAACAAATAAAAGAACAATTTGACTTGACAATTTCGTTGACAAAACGTGTAGGTTGGATGTCCCCGATTATGTATTTTATTTGCTCAATCGGGATTGCGTTAGTAATGTTTTACGGCAACCACTTGATTATTACGGGCGAAATGACGGCAGGAAGTTTTGCTTCTTTTGTAACTTCTTTATTATTGTTATACAAACCTGTAAAAGACTTGGGCAGAACACTTACGGATATTCAAACGACCTTCGTTGCATTGGGTAGGGTTTTTGAATTGTTTGATTTAATTCCTAATATCAAAAATTCTGAAAATCCAATCGTAATGAAAGGTTTAGAAAACTCAATAGATTATGAAAATGTTGAGTTTGAATACGAAAAAGACACACCTGTTCTCAAAGATTTTACATTACACATTAATAAAGGTGAAACAATAGCACTTGTCGGAAATTCAGGTGGCGGAAAAAGTACGGCGGTTAATTTATTACCAAGATTTTACGACATTTGCAAAGGTTCAATAAAATTTGACGGAGTTGATATCAGAAACCTTGATATTACTTCCTTGAGAAATAATATTTCCTTTGTATTTCAGGATAATTTCTTATTCACAGGTTCTATCAAAGAAAATATTTTGATGGGGTACGAAAACGCAACTGAGGAAGAATTAAATCAAGTAATAAAAATGGCTCACCTTGATGAATTTATCGCTTCAACCGAAAACGGTATTGACACTCAGGTGGGTGAACGTGGTGCAGCCTTATCGGGCGGTCAAAGGCAACGTGTTGCAATAGCAAGAGCAATGATTAAAAATGCTCCGATTGTAATTTTGGATGAAGCAACTTCAGCCCTTGATAACGAATCAGAAGCAATAGTGCAAAAAGCACTTGATAATTTAATCAAAAATAAAACAGTTTTTGTCATTGCACACAGACTTTCTACAATTAACAATGCCGACAGAATTGCGGTAATAAATGAAGGAAGATTGGTGGAACTCGGTACTCACGAGGAATTGATGCAAATTCAGGACGGAAACTACAAACATTTATACGATATGCAATTCAAAAATCAGGAGTGCGAGATTAGCTAGAACTTAAATAATATTTTTGTTTGGTATATAATAATCTCGTATGCGTGGTTGGG
>CAVKDD010000301.1:0-2420 GCA_963654845.1 Acutalibacteraceae bacterium
AGTACAAGGATAATTACGAGGATTATGTCGCAAAATGTAAGAAAAACATTGAAGAAAAAGTGGATTGGCACAACAATGCAGAGTATAACAACGGAAAATCCGCAAACAAGGTTTATATGGAAACTATTTTTGAAGCCGACAAACCTATTACAAACAGATATCAAGGACCTATGCGTAGAGTAATGGGTGCTTTGGGTGAATATCGTGAATGTGCGGAAGAAATTATCGGTTCAACCGCTAAAACTCGTCCGATGAAACTTATCTTTGCTATTGTTGGCGGAGTTGCGGTATTGTCAGGTGCTTACATGTTGTATCGCAATTCTCACAAAAATCCGGCTCAAAAAATGGACAAAGTTGCATAATTTAATAATAAAAAAACAAAAAACAGTCAGCGTATTTTCGTTGGCTGTTTTTTTATTGTATTTTCGCCAATTTTATAATAAATTTGTAGTATGAGTAAGATTGTTGCGATTTCGGATATTCACGGTGAATATGATAAGCTCGCCCGTTTGTTAGACAATTTGGCACTGACAAAGGACGATACCGTAGTTTTTTGCGGTGATTATATTGATAGAGGCAAAAAGTCCAAAGAGGTTGTCGATACTGCGATTTTGTTGGGTGATTTTTGTAATTGCGTTTATCTTATCGGTTCGCACGAATACGCAATGATGCACGCAACTTCTGACGATTATTATAACTATTTGTTTTGGAATTATGGCGGTGACAGTACGGTTGAAAGTTACGGCTCGTTTGAAAATATTATGAAAATTCACGGGGATTTCTTCCGCAATTTGAAATATTACCATATCATCGGTAAATATTTGTTTGTCCATGCCGGTTTTCGCATAGGGGTTCCGCTTGAAGAACAAAGTGAAGTTGACATGGTTTATATTCGTCATGCGTTTTTTGAACATAAACACGATTTTGATTATAAAATTATTTTCGGACATACGGAATTCCCTGAACCTCAGGTTTGGGACGATAAAATTTGCATCGATACAGGGTGCGGGAAATTTCCTAACGCTCCGTTGACCGCCCTTGTTATTGAAGACGGTAAAGAATATTTTGTAAGTTCTGCCGATTAGTTTGTAAATTATTGTTAATAGTACTCTTATTTTAGGTAAATTTTCACCTTCACGAGTGTTTTATTGTATATGTGTAGTATTTTATAAGGATTAGGTAATGAAAATTTATTCTTCGTCAATTTATAATGTTATCAAAAGTATTGAGGGTAAAAGGTTTTTGGCTGAATGCAAACCCAAAAAAGTTAATCAACGAGTGATAGATTCCCTAAAACCCGCAACAGATATTGACGATGAAATAGTTTCTTATACCGTTGGTCGAAAACCTGCAAGGTTGCGTACAGATTCAACACCTGTTGGTAACGTTAATGACAGAATGTCTTTTGAAAGAGTTTCAAGCGGTGACACTCCAGATATTATGCGAAATAATGAATTATATAATTATTCGACCGATTACCGCCCCGTACAGTTTTCAAAATACGGGGAAGACGATGTTAAATTATCCCAAACGATTATAAAAGATTTGCGAGAACCGTATGGTCAAACAAAATTGAGTAATGTTTACTCTCCTGATACTGATTTGGATTTTGACTCTCAATCTGTTTTGCAACGTATTCATTTTAAGGAACAGATTGTTCCGTCTTCATTTGACCCTAAAATGCATGTACCAAATGATGTTATTACTCAATATGCAAGTGAAGCAACTCGTGCTTGGGAAAACGGCGTTCCGACAAATGAAATTATTAAACTAATCGAAAGGTCTGTAGTTTCGGGTAACGAACAAGGTATTTCAAAACCTTCCGTGGCGTTGTTTAAATTCTTGACAAAATTCCCTAAATCAAGAAGTCAGGTTGTTTTTGCTTCACAAAACGGAATTGAACATTTAGACCCTGTGGCTTTGCGTTTCTATGACAGTTTTGCGACAAGACATTTCAAAGATGAAAAAATGGTTCAACAAATTTTGAACGAATGTAAAACAAAAACCGAATACCCGATAAGAACCGCAGATGCTCAGTTGTGTGAAATCGCTTCACTTACTCGTAAAAAATCGGCTCACGGTATCGAAACTCAAAATCCTGATTTTATAGATATTCAAGGTCCAATTCCTTCGACTTATTGTGCGAAAAATACCCCTTGGCGAAAATGTGATTCCGAATTGCTGACAAGATTAAAAGGAAACGGTATTGTTGATGATGACAAATTTAACGTTACAAAAATTATGTTGAAGGACTTGAATTTGCCTGTGGAAAAAGTTTTGCAAAAATTAGATGAAGGTGTCGTGGAACATTATAAAAAGATTTCCGAAATTGACAGATTGTTTGAAAAAAATTGCAATTACAGTTACGCTAAAGATAGAGAATATGTCCGTGAATTTTTGGAAAATAATTTCAAAAAGGC
>CAVKDD010000302.1:0-2414 GCA_963654845.1 Acutalibacteraceae bacterium
GATAAAATCTACGCAATTAAAAATTGCTTGATTTTTAATCTTTTCAGAATGACGAAAAGCTTTGATAGGTTCACCAAATAGTCATGCTGAACAGCACGAGCAGAGTGCGTAACGAAGTGAAGGCACGTTTAATGCGAGTGCGGAGATTCGGTATCTCTTTCATAATCAAAATAAAACAAAAAAATACCACACTAAATTTTTGGGTATATTTTATCCTTCAACCTTCTTCTTATTTATAATAATTACCAAAACGCCGAGCAGGATTGCAAAAACACCAGCCCAAATTTCGCAGGACAAATGCTCATGAAATACCGTTAAACCTATTATCAGTGCGGTAATTGGTTCTAATGAACCGAGAATGGCGGCTTTTGTTGAACCTATTAGTTTGATTGAAATTGTAATTGTTTCAATCGACATAATTGTCGGGAATAGTGCCAAACCTATGCTTAGCAACCATTGGAAAGGTGTTGTTAAAATCTGCAAATCTTTGCAAAAATGCAGGTTGTAAACATAAACAAGCAAACCAAAAAGCATTACATAAAACGTCAATTTTTCACTGTTCATTTCGTTTACTTTTTTGATGTTTTTCACCCCGACAATGTAGAGTGCGTACATCAAGGCGGAAAGTAAAACTATCAATACTCCGTGCAAATTCAACCCTGACCCGTCAGATTTTCCGCTGTATAAAAAATATAATCCCGTTAAAATCAGGGAAATTGAAAGCAAAACCGATTTTGTGATTTTTTCTTTGAAAAATAATGCCATTAAAATAGCCACCATAACGGGATAGACAAACAAAATCGTGCAGGCTACACCTGCTTCTATGTAATGGAAGGCTTCAAATAACAATAGTGATGAGAGCGAAAAGAAAATTCCGAGAAAAAACAACGGCAAAACTTCGCTTTTGGTCAGTTTTAAAGAGGTTTTCTTGACCAATTTCAGCCATAATCCGTAAATTAAAACCGCAAAAGTGTATCTGTAAAACAACACGGAATTTACTCCGATTCCCGTTGTGTATAACGGCAGGGCAAATAACGGGTTTGTTCCATAACTTACAGCTGCAAGAGCTCCGAGCGTTAAGCCTTTTGTGTTCTTGTCCATTCTCTTTCCTCAATGGATAAATTAACTTAAAATTATCCAAAAATCAATCTTTAAAAAATCTTTATCAAATGTTGAAAAATGCTTGATTATTTTGTACAATTTGTCCAAAGGGGAAGTTTCTATGGTTGAATCGCAAAAAAGAGTTTTAATTGTCGATGATGATGACGAAATCAGAGAGTTGCTGGAGTTTGATATTGCAAGCAGCGGATATTTTGTCGATACCGCAAAAGACGGAATGGAAGGACTTAACAAGGTTCTGAATAATACTTATGATATCGTTTTGCTTGATGTTATGATGCCGAAAATGAACGGTTTTGAAGTTTGTAAAAATATCAGGCAGGCAAAATTGGGCATTCCTGTTTTGTTGTTGACGGCAAAAGGTACAATCGAAGATAAAACGACAGGGTTTGATTGCGGAGCGGACGATTATTTGGTAAAACCGTTTGATATTCAGGAAGTTTTGTTGAGAATAAGGGTTTTATTGAGACGAAATTCCGTCAATGTGGAAGAGGAAAATTCTTTGTCTAACGAAATTTTAAAATCAGGTGATATTGAAATTTTCCCTGAATCTTTGGAGTGTGCGATAGTAAACCACAAGGTTAAACTTACTCCGACAGAATTTGAAATATTATATTGTTTGATGCAACACTTTAATAATCCCGTAACTTTGGCGACTTTGCTTGATGAAGTTTGGGGATATGACAGTAATGAAGATGTTAGAATGCTTAGGGTGCATGTTGGCGGGTTGAGAAACAAGATTGAAGAAACTCCGAAAGACCCGAAATATCTTCATACGGTTACTAATGTAGGGTATAAATTGACACCGTTCGGTCAGGCTTAGTTTTTATGAAAAAGAAAAAATATCAATTCAAAAGATTAAAAATTATTGAACAAATCGCAATAGTATTTTTTATTGCGGTTGTAATTCCGATATCTATCAGCGGATTTATTATCAATAATATTAACCAACAGTCCTTGAGAAAACAGTTAAGAGAGTCTGCAATTCTTGTTGCTGCAATGGTATCAGATGAAGTCGATTTTTTTATAACCACGAATGAATCAACTCTTGCTCAAATTGCCGATACTTTGGATTATATTCCGTCAAAGGCTGCAAAACTGAATTTTATCAATAATATTTCTAAAAAATATCCGACTTGCGACAGAATTTATATAGCAAAAGATACCAAAGAACTAGAAAAAATCAGTGCGATGGCTTATGAAAAAGAGGAAACTTATCTTTCAACTCAGATGAAGGACGGCTCATTTCTTGTCATAACCTTCAATACTGAGGCTTGGCAAGGCGAACTTTTTAA
>CAVKDD010000303.1:0-2374 GCA_963654845.1 Acutalibacteraceae bacterium
ATATAAGGGTCTGTTATGATAGGGAGAGTGTAATTAAATGTCCAGTTCTTATGAAAGATATAAAAGACAAAGAGCCTCAAAAGAGATTGCTCGTGAAAATATTTCAGTCAAAAAACGACCTGCAAACAAGTTTTTTAATAACTTAAAAATGTTTGTTCTGATTGCAACTGCGTTGTTTTTATCAGGATTTGTTGCTTTCAGTTTGTATTTGTCATCCTTACCGCCTATTGAAAATCTTGAAGATTTCAAACCAAACATTGTCACAAAATTCTATTCTGCTGACGGTGAAGTAATCAAGACTTTCACGGCATACACTTATGACAAAGTTGAGTTAAAAGATGTTCCCGAGCAACTGCAAAAAGCACTTATCGCAACAGAAGACAAAAACTTCTACAATCATAACGGCTACGATATTTTAGGTATCGCAAGGTCTTCACTTCAAAACGTTTTGGCTCGCCACACCGTACAAGGTGCAAGTACCTTAACCCAACAACTTGCCCGTATTTTGTTCTTGTCTAACGAAAGAACAATGTCAAGAAAAATCAAAGAGATAGAAATTGCGGCAAGAATTGAAAAAACTATTTCTAAAGACCAAATCTTGGAAATGTATTTGAACAACGTATATCTTGGCTCAGGTGCTTACGGCGTTTCAGCGGCATCAAAGATTTATTTCAACAAAAAGCTAAGCCAATTATCACTATCAGAATTGGCACTGATTGCAGGCTTACCACAAGCACCGTCCGTTTATAACCCTTACAACAACAAAGATTTGGCAATGCAAAGACGTAATCAGGTTCTTAAAAGAATGCTGACTATGAAATACATAACAGAAGACGAATATAACAAAGCAATTAAAGACGGAGTTCGTTTGAGTACCGTTCCAACGATTTACACAACAAACAAAGCTCCGTATTTCAGCGATTATGTAATGAAAGAAATGGAAAAACTCGGATTTGATGAAACCGATATTATTCACGGCGGATATCAAGTTATTACAACGTTAGACTCAAAGGCTCAAACGGCGGCTAACGAAGCAATCCTGAAAAACATGAGAGCGTGGGGATTGAATAACCCTTCTCAACAGGCGGCAGTTTTCTCATTTAGCCCGTTAGACGGCAGAATTTTAGTTTTTGCGGGCGGAAAAAATTATGCAGAATCACAATATGACAGGGTTACACAATCCGTAAGACCACCGGGTTCGGCATTTAAACCGATTGTTTATGCTGTCGCAATGGAAAAAGGTTTGACACCAAACGATTTGGTCGATGACAGCCCGATTACAATAGGGAATTGGTCACCGCACAACTACAGTCCGAAATACAGAGGAAAAATTCCGATATATAAAGCGTTAATGGTATCCTCAAACGTTTGTGCCGCAAGAATTATCCAAGAAGTCGGCGTAAATTCGGTCAGACAGTTGGCAAAAGTTCTCGGAATTACAACTCCGCTTGAATACGACTACACAATTTCTTTGGGTTCTAACGGCGTGAAATTGTACGAATTTGTCAGGGCATACGGAGCATTCGCAAACGGTGGATTTGTCGTTGAACCTTATGCTATCCAAAAGATTAAAGATTCAAGAGGTAGAGTTCTGTATAGTGCGGGCAGAACAAAAATGTCGCACAAAATCAGCCTAAAAACCGCTGCGGAAATGACCGCAATGATGAAAACAGTTATCTTGTCAGGTACGGGTACGGCAGCAAACATCGGACGTCCTGCGGCCGGGAAAACAGGTACAACAGACGATTACAGAGATGCTTATTTTGTAGGCTATACCCCTGATATCGTTACGGGCGTTTGGGTCGGTGACGATAATAACAAGCAAATGCGAGGTTTGACGGGTGGTACTGTTCCTGCAAGAATTTGGAAAGATGTAATGCTTGCCGCAAGCAAAGACCTTGAACCGAGAGATTTTGATTATCCTGAAATCAAATTGGATAATTACTATTTAGGATTTGGCAAAGCAAAAGTTATTGCAGATGATGAAAACCCGACAAACGAAGGGAAATCAGTAGTTCCGACAGGTACTCAAACAGAAGGAAACAATAATGCTTCAACGGAAAACAGTACAAAAGAACCGCAAACGCCAACACCTTCAGCACCTGTAACCCAAAAGATTAAAACTTTGCAACAGGTTCAAAAGGAAATGACAACCGAGGTTAAGGAAAACAAACCAGTGACAACTCCAAAACAGACACAAGCACCATTGCCTTCGGCTTCATCAACAAGTAAAGCCCCGATTCCAATGGCTGTTCCTGATAGTTTGAGATAAGGTTTGGGTTTTATGGATTAGATTTATTTGCAAGCGGTGACGACATTCTGTCGCCACCGCTTGCATTTGGAATAAATTATTATAAATATTTCTCTATTTAAT
>CAVKDD010000304.1:0-2345 GCA_963654845.1 Acutalibacteraceae bacterium
GAATTATCTCCATTCAAAATAAAATTTCTAAATATATTATTTATTGTTGCATTTGGTAATACTACACTTGACAAAATTAAACAAATCGTAAATACTATAATTAATCATTTGGTAATGGCTACGGGTGGTCATAGGATTATTTCTTACAGAAACCGTAGAGGGACTACTAGATGATTTTTTAATGTTTTGAACTTCTAATCATATAGCTACAACCTGCAAAAACGCCTAAATATTTCAATTCCATTTTCGGTCAGGATTGCTTCGGGGTGGAATTGGACACCGTAAATCGCACGGTTTTGAACCTTTATCGCCATTGGAATATTATCACTCGTTCTCGCCGTCACCTTAATTCCTTCAGGCAAATCCGCAACCATTAACGAATGATACCTCGTTGCACTAAAGCCCTGCCCCAACCCTTTGAACAACTCAAAATCTTCATCAAAAAATATTTGCGAATTTTTCCCGTGATAAGGTTCGGGTGCTTTGACGATTTTCCCGCCAAAATATTTGCAAATACACTGCATTCCAAGACAAACGCCCAAAATCGGACACACATTTTTATAATAATCAATAACTTCCATAGTTACGCCCGAATTATCAGGATTTCCCCACCCCGGAGATAAAATTATCCTCTCAAATTTCAGTTTTTTGATTTCCTCAAGTGACATTTCGTCATTTTTTATCACAATAGGATTTATTCCCAAAATTTTCACATATTGGACAATGTTATAAGTGAAAGAGTCGTAATTATCCACTATCAGCATAATTTCACCTCTACCATTTTCCGAACGGAATTGAAACAAAAGATTTTTTCCGCAGTTTCAAAATCTTTTGGAAACAAAATTTTCTCTTTTAAAATGCCTTTTTCCAAAAGTTTTTTCCTGTAAGTTCCGCCAAGCAAACCGCATTTTACGGGTGGCGTGAAAAGTTCACCTTTTTGCAAAACCGCAACATTTGTAAATGTTCCCTCAGTAATTTCGCCCCGTTCATTTGTCGCAATCAGGTCAAAAATGCCGTCAGGTTTAGGAGTTCTGACCGTTGTTTTGTGGTATAAAAAAGGATTGTTTGAATTTACTTTTCGTCCGATTTTAATTTTATTGGACAAAATCGGTGAAAGCTCTTTTTTCTGAACCTCAAAATTACCGTTTTTATCAAGCAAAACCCTTGTCAAACCTTCAACTTTAATCTTCTCTATATCTTCCTTCCAAACAAACCCTAATTGTTTTGCAGAATTTTTCATTCTCGCAACGTGGCTTTTCCAATCATCTATGGCGGTTTCTATCAATTTGAAATCCGTTTGCAAAAATTGAGTTTTGGTCAAAGTTTCTTCCCATTCCTCTTCCGCAGTAGAGTCCCAAACTATCGCCCCACCGGCATGATAGGTATATTTATGGTCATTCCCGTACAAAATTCTAATCGGCACGGAAAACTCACAAACCTCAGGTGATAAAAATCCAATCGCACCGCAATAAATATTACGGTTAAACGGCTCTAACTCGTCAATAACCCGCATTGTCGAACGTTTTGGAGCACCAGTAATCGACCCGCACGGGAAAATCGCATTGAAAATATCATACAAAGTTATATTGTCTTCAAGTTCCGCCGAAATCTCAGAAGTCATCTGAAAAACGGTCGGGTGTTCCTCAATTTCAAAAAGTTTATCGACCTTCACAGTGCCTGTTTTCGCAATTTGTCCTAAATCATTTCGCAAAAGGTCAACAATCATAATATTTTCAGCCTTATTTTTAATATCATTTTTTAAAAACTCAAAACGTTCCTCGTCCTTCCCGTCATTTAGGTGCGGAGCAGTGCCTTTCATTGGTTTTGTGGTAATTTTTCGACCTTCAAGCTTGAAAAATAACTCGGGTGAAAAAGACAACAAAGTTACGTCTTTTGTTTGCAAAAAAGTATTATACGGCGTTTTTTGTCTTGGCAAAATCGCCTCATATAAGTCAATTCCGTCAAGATTAGCCAAAACGGTTGACGGATAGGTGTAATTTACCTCATAGGTAACACCGTTTGCGATATAGTCTTTAATTTTTTGGAGAGCACTTATGTATTGAGTTTTGGTTATTTGCGAGGAAATCATTGTGCCTAATTGCTTTGGCGAATTTGGAAGATATTTTTCAAACTTGTCAAAAACTTCAAAATAAAGCTTTTTAAAATCGTAAGTAATATAACCTAAAAGGTAATATTTTGTCTTGAGAGCTTCAAGCTTTTTGAACGCCTCGCTCAAATCACCTTCCGCCTCAATTATTTCAATAGGATTTTTAAATAATTTCTCCGAATAAATCTGCATAAGTTTATTATAGTAATATAACTATTCTCCCAATACCGTAATATAC
>CAVKDD010000305.1:0-2338 GCA_963654845.1 Acutalibacteraceae bacterium
AAATACACGAACCTTCTCTCAAAGAATTTGGGAATGACGTAGTTTCCTTTTCTTCCGAGAGAAGGCTCAAACCTGTATTTATTTTGTTTTAATTAACTTTTCTTTTGTAATCCTTGCCGCCAACGATTCGCAAGTGGCGGTTGTTTCCTTCGCCGATTGATTTGCTTTCTAGGTTGTGCTGTTCGACAAGTTCGTGTTGAAGTTTGCGGATTTCGGTTTTTTGCGGAGTTAATTCAATGTCTGTCGTTGCTCCGGCAAGAACTTTGTCAATCGCTGATTTTGCTTCATCCAATGCTTTTTCCGTTATGTCGTAGAAGGATTGGTGAGCGTTGACTTCCGCAATATCAAGGGCTTCTTTTATGACTTTTTGAATTTGTGCCATTGAGTTAGTTTTTACATAGAAGATTTGCAATCTACTTTCTTCTGCCGTACTCAGAACCTTTGCTCCGCCTTTGATAAAGTTTTTGTGGGCAATAACGATGTCCGCATCGTCCAAATTCCTTGTGATTTCAGCGTTCAGGTCAAGTCGTTCGATTACTTTTTCCGCAATGCTTCTTGATACTGCGTAAAGGTAAATTTTTTTGTACTTTTTGACTTCTTCGACATATTTTTGTCTTGAGAAACTGAATTTCAGGCTTTCAGGGTGTTCAATTTTTTCATCAAGAGCGTTAATTTTGTCGATAACGGTTGGGGATTTTTCTTTTTCCTCTTGGTTTTGTTGAGCGGAAAATTCGTAGGTTTTGTCAACTTTTCTGATTTCAGGTCTGATTGGCCAACCTCGTAAGATGTAATCCACCGCTTCTGCCGTGTTTTTGTAAACCGCCAAAGTATTTCTGTCTAAGATTTCAATTACTATATCGAAAGTCGGCTGCTTCTCTCTTTCTAATACCGTTTTCTGTGAGGAGCGGCGTTTTGCCTCGTCATCACCTAATGTGACAGATTGAATGCCGCCGACTAAATCTGATAATGTAGGGTTTTTAATCAAACTTTCAAGACTGTTACCGTGTGCGGTTGCAATAAGCATTACACCACGTTCTGCAATGGTACGAGCCGCTTGGGCTTCTTCTTCCGTACCGATTTCATCAACCACAATGACTTCAGGGGTGTGGTTTTCTACCGCTTCAATCATGATGTCTTTTTGGTATTCTGGTTGACGAACTTGCATTCTTCTTGCGTGTCCTACTGCGGGGTGCGGGGTGTCACCATCGCCTGCAATTTCGTTTGATGTATCCACGATTACAACTCTTTTGCCTAATTCATCGGCTACAAGTCTTGAGATTTCTCTAAGTTTTGTAGTTTTTCCGACTCCGGGGCGTCCTAAGAATAAAATACTTTTATTCTGTAGGCAAATATCTTTTATACAAGAAATAGTACCTGTTACAACTCGTCCGATTCTGCAAGTCAGACCTACTATTCTGTTTTGTCTGTTTCTGATTGCACTGATTCTGTGCAAGGTTCCCGGAATACCCGAACGGTTGTCTGAGGTAAATTCCTGAACTCTTGAAGTTATGTAGTCGATATCTTCGTAAGTTACATTTTCATCTCCGAGATATTCTATTTTGCCGTCAGCGTGACGGATTTCGGGAGCTCTGCCTATATCCACGACAATTTCTATAACATCGTCCATTTTGGGGTAGTCAATTTTTGACCGAATCCTCTCGGGCAGTATCTTCACCAGCTTGTCTAAATCGTTTTGAAATTGTAAGTTACTCATATATTCGCTGCCTTTCTATTTTGATTATAACAAAATATTTTTTGGCTATTAGTTGCGATAGGTAAATCTATATATCTTCTATATATATTATACTACATGTATCGGCATAATTTCTACAAATCTTTACTATTATTGTAGTAAAAGTAACAAAACTTTACAATTAAAAACGGGTTCAAAACGTGTAATATCAACACTTTTTCCTTCAAAAAATAGAAAAATTATAAAATAGGGCGAAAGGGTTTTTAATTTTGCCTTGCCCAAAATCCAACTTAACAATCCTCAATAATAGTAAAATCAAATATTACGAAATGGTTACAATGGGAATGTGGTTATGTCAAAATCTATATTCCTGTTTTAATCTGAATACAGCTTTCGGGAGTTTCTAATCCCCAATTATCCCAACCTTCATATTTATTTCTTGCGAATAATTCAATTTTATCTTGGGCAGGAAACATTTGTGTAATTTTTTCTATAACATCTTTGGGTTTAACGCTGTGCTCTCCTCTTTTAATTTGAATCATTTGTTTTATGTTTCTTGCCCCTCTAGGTTGTGGAAATTTTCCTTTTTTGAATGCCAAAACAAATTCGGTTTGGCTTAATGTGTACCTGCCTGGATTATGTATC
>CAVKDD010000306.1:0-2271 GCA_963654845.1 Acutalibacteraceae bacterium
CAACCAATACTGGCAACAACGAGCAGAAAACAGGCTCATAGATGATGAAAATCTTACAACAGAAAAATTAAAAAAAATAAAAGCGGTTTTTCAAAAAGCCGCTGATAATATTCAAGATGAAATTTTTAAGTTTTATGGTAAGTATTCCAGTGAAACGGGATTGTCTTTTGTTGATATTAACAAACGATTAAACAAGAATGAATTGAGGACGTTTAAAGTCGAACTAAAACATTATTTAGATGAGGTGGATAGACTAGGTGGCTATTCACCTAGTACACGAGCATATTTGCGTTCGTTATCCGCTCGTGCATACATGAGCAGATTAGAATATTTGAAAGCAGAGATACAATGGATTATTG
The DNA here is from genome assembly GCA_963654845.1 of Acutalibacteraceae bacterium. Classification (GTDB taxonomy): domain Bacteria; phylum Cyanobacteriota; class Vampirovibrionia; order Gastranaerophilales; family Gastranaerophilaceae; genus Zag111. The sequence goes on from CAVKDD010000306.1 coordinate 360, forward strand.
AGAACATGTATCGTACTGAAAATTTATCGCTTGAAGAATTGTTTGAGCAAGCGTTTGAAGAAACGTATTATAAGAGTATGTTTGATATTCAACAGGGATTAGGCTTTGCGTTTAAATTTGGGACATTGAGTGTTAAGAAAATTAAAGCGGCAATCAATCAAAATTGGCAAGGTTCTAATTTTTCTGATAGAATATGGACAGATAAAAATAAGTTATTACAGGTCATAAATCAAAAGATACCGCAGGCAATAGCCATAGGACAAGGTTCAAAAGCACTCGCACGGGACATTTCAAAGGCATTAGATACCAAATATTCAAACGCTGAGCGACTTGCACGCACAGAGATGAATAAGATAGCAAATGATGCTGCTAAAATGTCTTATGATGAAGCACCTGATGAAGTATTACAACAATATCAAATCCTTGCTACGCTTGATAATCGTACAAGCGAGATTTGTTTCATTGGTTCTGATAAAGTTCAAACTGTATGTAATGTTGAAAAATTATTTAGACGTCAGTATAGTGGAAAGATTATTACAATCACAACATCCAGCGGAAACCAAATCACTGGTACGCCTAATCACCCTATATTGACGTCTAGCGGCTGGTTGCCTTTGAATAAAATCAATCCACGCAAGCATGTCATTTATTCCATCGGATTTCAACGTACTGGCGTCATATCCGAAAAGAATATAAACATGCCAACCTCTTTCACCGAGTTCTTTAACTCTATCTGTCAAATATCCAGTACGAAGATACATAGTAGAAGTACCTCTGCAACAGAGTTCGATTGCAATACACCTATCGACAAGAGCGAAATCAACATTTTTAACATCGATAGAATATTGTGGAATTGGAGTCAGTCCATTTTCAAGAAGCATATCATAAAGGATTTGTTCGCTTTCATTCAAAATGGCATTAGCTTGTTTAGTTTTAGAATGCTTAATTTTTTGAGATTTAGGAATTTCGTAGAAACCCATACCTCTGAGGTTGAAATTATTTCTTTTAGCAAGAGAATAAAACCAACTTTTAGACCTATTAAGTTTTTTAATAATTTGAAAAGGTCTAATTCCATTATTAAACATTTCAATAGCTTTTTCTCTATCAGAATAATTCTTAATATCATATTCGCCACGTTTAAGGCTTGGCATAATTTTATACTTTTTAAGAATTTTAGTAATTGTAGTGGTAGTAACAGAATATTCTTTGGCAAGTTTTCTTGCGGATATACCATTCCTGTATTTGCCGATAATGTCGTTGACAAAAGGGTCAAGTTTGTTAATAACTGTCATGTTTATAACCTCCAAACAAAAAATAATACATACATAAATAATAGCATACTTGTACATAATTGTCAAACAATGGACGGCAAAATATTTGATTTATCCGAATATGAAGTCGGGATAACAGCCCCTTGCTTTCACCCGAATTGCAGAACAACAACCATTCCATACTTCAAAGATAACGTAAGTGAACATGGTAGAATAGCGACTGATTATTCAACTGGTAACGCTTATTATGTGCCGTCTGATATGACTTATAAGGAATGGCGAAAAAGTCTTACTGTAGAGCAAGAGAAAGCCTTTATAGTGAATGAAAAAATGCGTGAACAACGTAAGACTGATAAAGAACAGTTGGCGAAATATCGTAAGTTAGTAAATAAGGCAAATAAATCAGGTAATCCTGAATTTTTTGCAGGTTTCCCGACAAAATTAGAAGAGTTTCAACAAATGAAGTACCTAGAACCGTCAAAATGGGAAGTTTATAAAAAGAATGCACAAATTATAAGGAATATGGATTAACATGCCTTCTCGGGCTTGCCAGTGGTCTTAAATTTAATAATTCGCAGATAGCAGGAGTCGAACCTACGCTTACGGTTTTGGAGACCGGCGTGCTACCGTAACACTTTACC
>CAVKDD010000307.1:0-2269 GCA_963654845.1 Acutalibacteraceae bacterium
GATTAAAATTACCGCTCAACCCATAGAAGGCAAAGCAAACAAAGCGTTGATTGAATTTTTGTCAAAGAAATTCAAAATTCCGAAAACTTCCATAAAAATTCTAAAAGGCGAAACTTCAAAAGAGAAGACTATTTTGTTTGAAATAACAGATGAGGAAAAGTTAAAATTTGTAACGGAAACATTTACCAAATAGCAAAATAAAATATGTTTGAATTTAGAATAAACATAAACATAGGAGAATTATTAAATGAATGTACAAAGATTAAATCCGTTCGGTTACACTGCAACAACAGAAAATGGCAATCAATACAAAGCAACAAACAGAGCAACGGCAGGACTTTTAGCAGTTACTGCGGCTGAATTGACTGCTCTTCCGCTTGCAAAACGTGCTATTAAAGACCCAATCGTAAAGAAGGTAATAGACAGTTTTTCACCGATTAAAATGATGCAAGATTCATTTGAACAAATGTTTGGTAGAAAATTCTCTGCAAAACAAGCGAAAATCGCAGGTGGTGCAGGTTTAGCGATTGGAATTATCAGTGACTTTTTGTTTGGACGTTGGCTTGATAATAGAACAAATGCAAAACGTGCGGCAAAGGCTGATGCTTTAGCACAAGAACAAGCTGCAAAAGTTGAAGACGAACCGGCAAATATTGACGAAGAAGCCTAGTTGCCCCTTCTGTTAAGAGAGTAAATAAATAGTAGGGAAAATAAAAAATGGCTATCGATATATTTTCAAGGTTAGATCCTTTCAGTTACAAAACAAAAACTCAAAAAGGTAACGAGTACCGAGCAACGTACAACAGTGCGGTGGTTTTGGGTGCGTGTTCGGCGGCAATGAGTGCTATGCCTATCGTAACTCCGTATTTTGTAACAAATCCGAAAGAAAAGGCGGAACTAAAAAATTATTCTTTCAAAAAATCCATAACGAGTGCTTTTGAGGAAGTTTTTAAGAAAAAAATATCCCCCAATAAAGCTCTTGCACTTTATGCTGTAGGTTCTGTGATTGCACTTGCCGTAAGTGTCGCTATGGGGATTAGCGTTGATGACGGTGTTAATCAAAGACGTGCCAAACTTGCGGACAAAAATGCAGACAAAAAAGCCGAAAAAGCAAAACTTGACAAGGAAGCCTAGTTGACTTTTTCTTCGGTTTATTTTTATAATTACTTATCAATAAAGGAAAATTATGAAAAACTTTTTACAAAAATATCATCAACATCATGTTCATATCAACCTGAAGGGGTTGTAGAATTGGTGATACGCTTGTAAATTTTATAAATTCAATTCTTAAAACAACTTCTTCAGGAAAAACCAAGCGAGAAGTTGTTTTTTAGTAAAGAATTGAGGTTGAAACAAAAAAGATATGACAATAACAGGTATAATTTCCGCAATCGGAAACAATAGCAGTATTTACCCCCTAATCGTTCGTGACTGTTGCATAGAAGCACCGTCAAAAATTCTTATTGCAAGAAAAGAAAACAAAAAAGAATCCGATGCAATGGCAAATGATGCGACTCGTGAAAAATTCATCGATGAGTATGCAACTTCGGCAATTTGGCTCGGCGGTATTCCTACGGTTGAATTTCTAGCCGATAAGTACATTTCAAAAAGAGGATTTAGCCCGCTTGTTAATTTGAAATTGTTTAAGGCGGACAAAAATCCTGCGGAGAAACTTGTTCAAGGTATTGAATACAATATAAATAAATTCAAAAATATCAATTCAAAAGATGTTCAAGAAGCCGTAGCGGATTTGGTTAAGATAAAAAATAATAAATCAGGTTATGAAAAATTATTATCTCAAAAATTCCTTGCAGCAACGATTATTCCAACCGTTATTATGGGGTTTGTCCTACCGCCGCTTAATTTTGCACTCACTAAAAAACTAAGAAAAAATAAGGCTCAAAATCAACAAAATTCTCAAAAGAATACAAAAAATATTGATTTTACTTCTGCTCAAATTGATACCTTTAGAAAATCTATGCCTAATAAAGACGTTGCCTTTACGGGAAATAATTTTGTATCGACTATTGCAAATTTAAGAACCGTTGACAAAATGGCGATTTCAGACGGCGGATTAACCGTTGGTAGGGTTTCAACTTCAAGAAACAAAGACGAAGCCTATGTAAACGCTTTCAGAATGATTGGTTCAATGATTTTGAATTTTGTAACTCCTGTTTATATCGCAAAAGCGTTGGATAAATTTGCAAACAAAACTTTTGGAGTAAACGTTAATCTTGACCCGCTGATTTTGGATAATGAAGATTTCATA
>CAVKDD010000308.1:0-2254 GCA_963654845.1 Acutalibacteraceae bacterium
CATACTTAATACCTGAGCTTTTAAAACTTGTGGACGAGGAACGGATAGCCGTCACTCCTGCGGTTGAAATTTCGTATCTGCCGGAATATGAGCAAAGAACATTGCTTGACCAAATCGAATTTACCGATGCTACGCCGTCATTATCACAGGCACAGCGATTAAGAAAATTCAGTGAACAAGGCAGATATTCAACCGATGTTGTGTTTGCCGTTTTGTGCGAAGAAAAGCCCAATCAAAAAGAGCAAGTACGCTTTATGGAAGATGATATACGCAAATATTTTCCGAAAAGCTACACTAAATCCGATATGCAAAAAACAATAATATCTCTGCTTGAAAAATGGCAAAGACAAAGAGAAAGAAGCAGGAGGGATGAGCGATGACAGATAAAAGCCAAACGATATATGCACCGTATTTTGAAAAGAATGATGAACCGTTCTTTATGAAAATAGGCAATACAACTTACGAAATCAACACGTATTTTAATCCTAATGGCAGAGAAAATGTACTTCAACAATTTGAAGATTTACTTACAGAATTGAAAATAGCATAAGTTTGCACAATCGACACTGCGGCATTGCAATTGTACAAACCTATACATTGCAATGCCCTGTTGTCACAGAAAGGAGCAAATAGTTTATGGCAACAAACAAAAATATACAGGGGCAAGAAAAAAAATCACCGCTCTGTATTGCCGATTATCTCAAGACGACAATTTAGAGGGTGAGAGTAATTCAATATCAAATCAAAAAGAAATTCTGATGACCTATGCAAAGAAAAACGGATATTTACATCCGCAATTCTTTGTCGATGACGGTATCAGCGGAACAACACTTAACCGTCCCCGTTTTCAGGAAATGGAAAGCCTTATTGAAGCAGGTAAGGTGTCAACCGTAATTGTAAAAGACTTATCCCGTTTTGGCAGAGAACATTTGCTTTGCGGTCACTACACAGAAATTGTTTATCCGACCTTAGGTGTCAACTTCATAGCCATACAGGAAAATGTCGATACCACGAAAGGTATGGGAACGGAAATGATGCCGTTTCATAATATTTTTAACGAATGGTATACGGCTCAGACTTCAAAGAAAATCCGTGCTGTTAATGAGATGAAAGCTTCAAAGGGTAAGAGAATTTCTTCAACAGTGCCTTATGGTTACAAGAAAATTGAAGGTAACAAGGAGCAATGGTACATAGATGAGCCTGCGGCTGAAATTGTAAGAAAGATATTTAATCTTTGCATTTCGGGTAAAGGACCGTCGCAAATTGCAAGACAGTTTGAAGCCGAAAAAGTGCTTACTCCGACGGCGTATTTTAATTCTATAGGTAAGAAAACAAGCAATCCTATGCCTGTTAATATCTATAATTGGAGAGAAAATTCTATTGTTCATATTCTTAAAAACAGGCAATATACCGGTTGTACCGTAAACGAAAAAAGTACAACAGTCAGTTACAAAGTCCATAAGAAAATTGAGAAATCACAAGAGGATTATCAGATTATTCAAAATACACAGGAGGCAATCATCAGCGAAAACACTTGGCTGAGAGTGCAAGAGCTCAGAAAGAACAAAAGACGAAATACAGCAACCGGAAGAAGGAGTTTGTTCTCAGGTTTAGTATATTGCGCCGATTGCGGTTCTAAACTTCACTTTTGTGCGTCTAAAAGTTCAAAGAAAAATCAGGAGTTTTGGAGGTGTTCTTCCTACAAAGACGGTCGTGGTACTTGCTCAATTCATTTTATCCGAGATGTTGTACTTGAAGCAATCGTTAAAGAGGCTATATCCGAACTTGCGGATTTTGTTCGCTGCTACAACAGTGTATTCCTTTATCTTATCTCCGAAAAGAAAGGTGCAGAATCTATAAGCCGAGAGAAATCTTTGCGAGTCAAAACCGAAAGTGCAAAGCAAAGAATATCCGATTTGGACAAGTTATTTTCAAGAATTTATGAGGATAATATCCTCGGCAAGTTATCCGATGAGCGTTATTCCCGTATGGCAAATGAATACGAAGCCGAGCAAAAGCGACTTATATCGGAGGTTGAGGAAAATGAAAAAACTCTCATTGAACTTCAAAAGCAGACTGTTGATATGAAAATGCTCTATCAGGGGCTTATGGAATTTACAGAGATGAAACATCTTACTCCAACTATTGTAAACAAACTTATTGAGCGTATTGAAATTCATAACAATGAGAAAAAGCATTCTCACAACAATGTTAAAGTGGATATTTTCTTTACGGCTGTCGGATTATTTGACAT
>CAVKDD010000309.1:0-2251 GCA_963654845.1 Acutalibacteraceae bacterium
GATATTGATAAAGAGGATTTGAACATCGCTGATGCTACGTTTAATTTCAAAAATTTTGACGTAAGCACGATTGATGCAATAAAAAATCAAATAGTTTTGCCTAAAAATCTTGCAAAAGAAGTTAATAATATCGTTGATATGAACGGAAATATCGATATTAGCGGAACTATAAAAAATAATTTGGTTTACGCAAACACAAATCTTAAAGATATTACCTTCAAATATAAGCCGTTTGATGCGTTTGTAAAGGTTTTGAACGGTAATTTGAATATGCGTGGCGAAACCGTTTATTTGGATAAAATCAATTCACGAGTAAGTTCAATGCCTGTATTTTTGAACGGTAGAGTTTCAAATATTGACACTGAAAACCCTGCGGTTAATTTGTCCGTGAGTGCAAAACTTACCCAAATGTTCTTTGACAGGTTCTTTAACTCAAAATCAGTTTATCCGATTAAATCAAAAGGAAATATCAATTTCTATTCAAAATTGACGGGAAACTTGAAGGCTTTGCACGCCAAATCAAAATTGAATTTGGGTGAAAATGCTTCACTTTATTATATGGGAGCAACTTTGGCGGGTGCTCCGACAGGTGCGTTAAATTCCGAAGAAATGACGACAAACCCTGTTTCTATTGTGTCGGATGTCGTTTTATCACCTGATAAAATCAAGATTAATTCAATGAATTATAATCAAATGATTACTTCACAGAATAAGAAAACTTCCGTGCAGAATTTGCTCAATGCTTCGGGTGAAATTTCGCTTTTAGATAACAATGTTTTGAAGTTTAAAAATTTCAGGGTTAAAACCGAACACCCGACAAATGCAAGAATTTTCAATATTTTGCTCAAAAAACCGACAATTAAACAGGGGGTATTTACGACAGATATTTTGCTTAACGGCACTTCGCTTGCTCCTTATGCGTTGGGATTTTTGAATATTAATAGCGTTGATATTCCGCTGTTGGATTCTACCGTGCGTGATATTAATGTGGATTTCCAAAAGGATTATATTAATTTGACGACAAAGGCTATTGTTTTGACAAACGATATTTTGATGAACGCCAAAATCGTTAATAAACCTACTCGTCCTGTCGAGGTGGAAGAATTAAACGTGAATATGGACGAGTTGAATTTGAATGTTATCACAAGTGCTTTGAATGATATCGAGGTGGACAACACTCATAACAAAACAATGTCACAGACTACCGAACAGTTGCTTCCGCCTGACAGTGTTGTGGTTAAAAATGCAAATATCAAGGCTGATAATGTTTTGATTAAAAAGGCAACGGCAACTGATTTTACTTCGCATTTCACACTTGATAATAATCAAATTCTTGATATTGATAATTACAGTTTCAAACTTGCGAACGGTGATATTAGCGGTAATATAAATTATGACCTGAAAAATATGAACGGTAAGGCTAATATGCAGATTAAAGATGCGGATGCACAAATTATTGCCGAGAATTTCTTTGATATGCCGGGACAGATGTATGGTCGTGTTACTGGTGATATGACCGTTGCGTGCAGCGGAATTTCAAGTTTGGAATGTATAAATACCTTGTCGGGTGAGGGTTCGTTTAACGTTCAAGACGGAAGAATGCCGAAATTAGGGTCTTTGGAATACTTGCTCAAGGCAGGTAACTTGATTACGGGCGGCGTTACGGGAATTTCTATCAATGGTATTATTGACTTGATTACACCGTTAAAAACGGGTAACTTCAAGAGTATCAGCGGTGATGTTCACGTTAAAAACGGAATTGCCGATGAGATTAATGTGTATTCAAGCGGTAAGGACTTGAATATGTACTTGACGGGCAGTTATAATTTGGCTACTTTGGTTGCCGATATGGAAGTTTATGGAAGTTTGTCAAAGAATTTCTCTACTTTGACGGGAAAAATTACGAATACGTCTTTGAATACGTTGTTTAATACAATTCCCGGAATTAAGATTAACGAAATTAAACCGAGTTCGACAAGTAATATCAATAAAATCCCGAATTTCAATAAGGAAAACACTTTGCGGGTGTTCAAATCTGAAATTTACGGCGATATCAATGGCAGTAATTATGTAAAAAGCTTCCGTTGGATTAAGGATTAGTGGTTTGGTTTTTGAATAAGATTGCAATTAAATTTCTTGATGTTTAATTTTTTCAGAATGACAAGCCATTTGGTAGGTTCACCAAATAGTCATTCTGAACAGCACGAGCAGAGTGCGTAACGAAGTGAAGGCACGTTTAATGCGAGTGCGG
>CAVKDD010000310.1:0-2244 GCA_963654845.1 Acutalibacteraceae bacterium
CTTGCAAAAATATGCAAAACACCCAAAGTTAAAACAGATTCCGGCTCACGCACTCACACTGCTCGTGCTGCCCGGAATGACGTCTTGGTGAGCCTACCAAACGATTCGTCATTCTGAAAAGATTAAAAATCAAGCAATTTTAATTGCGTAGATTTTATCTTATTCAGAATCTGTTTCAAATAATATGAAAGGGAGTACACGAAAACATGAAAAAACGAGCTTTTACACTGGCGGAAGTATTGATAACACTCGGTATAATCGGTGTAATTTCTGCTATGACAATTCCGGGGCTTGTTTTGAAAATCAGGCAACAGCAAAATGTCACGGCTTGGAAGAAAATTTACGCCGAATTGGCTCAAGCCCTCAAAGCAATGGAAGCTGATAATATTGTGACTTCTGCATTGTCGGTCTCGCAGTCTGATAGAGAATATGAATATGCAACGTTGCTCTCCCGTTATATGAAACTTGGTAAAGTTTGTCATACCAATAAGGGGGTGGAAGAAGGGTGTATTCCTAAGTCCTTCCCTGTATATACACTAGATGGAAGATGGCTTCAGGCTAGTTTTGACAAGTTGAGTGGCGGTGCAGCTTGTGCCTCTTTTTTAAACGGTGGAATAATATGTTTTGATTCATATATTGCAGTGGTCGATGTTAACGGTTATGCTCCGCCCAATAAAGTTGGTGCGGATATTTTTGCAGCAGTGGTTGATTTTAATAATTATTCTATAAATCCTGCAAGGGGTTATCATACTAATTGGGGAGCGGCGGATGATGTTTTGATAAAAACCACTGTCGGGGACGGAACTTGTAATGATAAAGATTATGGTTGGGGCTGTTCGTATTATTATTTACATAACAAGTTGTAATCAATTAAGGGCAAATTTCACCACATTTGAAATTTGCCCGATTTCGGATTTTTACTTTTGTTTTGCTTCCCAGCCTTGAAAGGTTGTGCTTGCTTGCAAAAATTGTCTTGAGGTTTGGTTTGGAGTTGGTTCGGGTTGAGATTTTGCCAATTTGTTGTATCTGTATTTTGTCCACAATCTCGAAACTCCGCTCAAGGTGAAGCCCATTGCCACCAAACTGAACAAGAACGGCACGCCCGTGATTACTGATTTTTGTTTGATTAGTTTTGCAAGTTCTTCGTTTACGGTTGTTTTATTTTGTTTTGCCAAGCGTTGTGCAATTTGTGGTAAATCCTTGCGGGACGGTACGTTGTCAAGTTTCCCTTCTGCGTTTTTCTTGATAAGTTCAGGATATTTTCCTGTTTTTGCAAGATATTTTTTAAATCCCGCATCCAAAATTGACGAGCCGAAAATTGTGTATAAAACAACCAGCGGAACTCTTGTCCAGACTTCGTAAAAATCGAGTTTGCCTCTGTCTTTTGCGGCACTTGAGTAGCCGAACAAGCCCGTAATGCAGGTTGCTGCCAGCAACCCTTTACTGAGGGCGAATTTGCCGTTATTGTTTACAAAATCAAGTTTCAAATAATCCTTCAAAAATTCATCGGTATTTTTTGAGTGTATGCCGATTTTGTTCAAGGCTTTTGAAATATTTGCCCCCGGTTCGAGCAAAATTTCTGAAAATTTTTGTGCAAGTTTTGATTTATGTCCTTTTGTTGCAAGTGCCAAACCGCCTGCAATTCCTGCCGCAGAAAGCAAACCTGATTTTAAGATTACGGCTTTTGAATGTTTTTCAACACGGTTTTGTTGTGCGGTGTCGGTCGTTTTTTCTTTGTTTAGGTTTGCAACGTTATTGAAGTCACTGATTTTGAAAACTTTTAGAGTAAATAAGTTTTTGGCAAACCCAAGTGCGTATTCTAAAGCGGGAACGGTTACGCAGCCAAGCAAAATTCCTGCTTTTGTTGAGATAATTCTGCCTTTTAATTCTTTATCAAGGTTTGAATTTTTGATTTCTTCAACGCTGTTTGCCAAATTTTTTACGACCTTGTCTTGAAGTTTTTTAGGTTGAACTTTTTTGAACAGGTTTTTTCTGAATAAATTTTCACCTAAAAACGGGGCTGCGAAATAGAAAATGCCCGATTCTAAAAATTCTAAAAACGTAAATTCCGAAAAATCCGCAACGCTTCTGGATAAAACGGCTTTCGGAAACCAGTTTGTGAGAGTTCCTTGAATAAATCTCGTATGTGATAAATTTTCCTGAGATTTTAAAAATTTGTCTAAATATTTTGTTGTTTTGCTAAATTCTTTCGGTGCATTGCCAAAGGTCGGTTGTGCGTTATAT
>CAVKDD010000311.1:0-2224 GCA_963654845.1 Acutalibacteraceae bacterium
GATAGAAGTAATGATGCCAAGGATAACCGTTGTATAATTTTAGAAATACATAAGATAAAAAGGCGTAATTAAAGAAGAAAAAGAATAAAGTTCTTTTATCTTTGCGAAATCCGATTAATGCAAGTATAAACAAGGTTACAGGACAAATTACCGCCCAAATTCTATTGTTGCTGAAGTATGTGAAAGCTCCTTCATAAATTGAGGTGAAGAAAAATCCAAAACTGTCTTTAACGTACAAATAAAAAGAAAGATATTTATCAACTTGTTTGTCCGCTCCCAAAAGTTGGTAACCGAGAATGGCAACGCAAAATATTGCGATAGATAAAATTGTATAAAATTCTTTAGTTTTCCAAAATTCTTTTTTAGATTTTAAGTAATCTATCAGGAAAATTACTCCAAAGGCGAACGCTCCGCATAGTGCCATTGAACTTGTATTTGCACATAATGTTATTAATATTGCATATAAAACAGGTCTTTGAAGTCTGTCTTTATATAAGGCTGCAAGTGCGAACAGAAACATTACGCCCATTGCATAAGGTCTTGCAAGGACTGCGTATTGATACGCTATCGGCATTGAGAAGGCAATCAAAACCTTCAATATCGGGTTAAAGGTGCTTTTCTTTAACAAGATATAAACTGCACCCCATGCAAAAATTACGTTTGTGAATAACATTGGTAAAGGGTAAGTCAAATGGAGTTTTGCACTCGGCATAAGTGCTAAAAACCACATAAACATGTGACCTTCGTATTTCATATATTTTAGAAGTTCACCAAAATTCAAATCCTGTGCGATTAACCACGCTTGAGCCTCATCAAACCACGGTTCGTGGTGTAGAACTCCGATTGTCGTTAGAGTGATGAAAAGTATCATCACGGTTATTACAAAAATATTTGATTTATTACGACACAAAAAATCAAAAATACCTTGAAGGCTTTTAGCCATTGCAACACACGCCTTAATTCCGTTCTCGCATTGAGAACCCTTATTTAATAACATACGTTTAACTCTCTCCCAAGTCTATCTTTTCCAAAATGATAAAAAATATCACCTTTAATATTGATTTTACCATAGATATCAATATTTTTATAATTGTTAATAATTTTCACCCGTTTGTATGATACAATAATAAAAATTGAAGAAGGGGAAGATGAAAATGGCAGTGATTACACCAAACGCAAAGCAACAAGAAGCAATAGATAATTTGAACGGACAAATTATGTTACTTGCAGGTCCCGGTACGGGGAAAACTTTTACAATTATTCAAAGAATTGAAAAAATGTTATCGCAAGGGATAAAACCGAGTTCGATTTTGTGTTTGACCTTTTCCGATGCTGCCGCAACAGAGATGAAGCAACGTTTGACAAAGAAAATGGGAATTCTTGCCTCTTCTGTTGATATTTATACATATCACTCTTTTTGTAACGATATAATTAAACTTTATCCGCAACAGTTTTCGCTCGGTGTCGGGGTTCGTTTGATTACGGAAACAGAAAAGATTAATATAATGAAAGAGTGCATAGATGAGGCGGATTTGAGGTTCTTTGTGCCGAACAAAGCCGACAGATATCATTTCACAAAGAATTTTATTTCTTATGTCGAAAAACTAAAAAGTCAAAGAGTTTCAAAAGAAGAATATCTTGCTAAAATTAATACAAATTCCTCACTTATGCCACGATTGAGAGAGTTGGAATTTGAGTTGGAAGAACGTCTAGCAAGAGGGGAAACCCGTAACAAAACAAAACTTGCTGAGATTGAAAAAATTAAAACAAATATTGAAAAAGCAAAAGAACTTTGGACTTTGTATGAATTGTATTCAGGCAAAATGCACGCACTCAGCCTGATTGACTTTTCAGATATGATAAATTTTGTTCTTACCGCTTTTGAAGAAGATATAACTTTTTTGAGAGAAGTTTCAAACAAATATAAATACTTTTTGGTGGATGAATATCAAGATACAAACGATTTGCAAAATGAAATTATTTTCCAATTATTGGACGGAAATGACGAGAAAAATATTTTGGTTGTAGGTGATGATGACCAAATTATTTATGGATTTCAGGGTGCGAATATTGATAATATTGAAAACTTTTTGCTTCGCTATCCCGATACAAAAGTTATCTGTTTGAACGAAAATAACCGTTCAACTCAGTCTGTGCTGGATTTTAGTTATGAAGTTATCAAGCAGGATAAATCGAGATTGGAAGATAACGAAAAATTCAAGGC
>CAVKDD010000312.1:0-2223 GCA_963654845.1 Acutalibacteraceae bacterium
ATATAAGTCGATAAATATTTTCAAAAATAGACATGTGGCTATTATTTGATACAATTAAAATATGGCTACAAATTTTGATTTTCTAAAAAATACGGACGTTAATTTATACGATATAATTTCAGATGCCGAAAAACTCTATCGTGATGAATATTTTGAGCAATGTATAACTCAAACAAGACGATTTGCAGAAAATGTTTGCAAAAATGTTCTCGGCAAAAAACGCACGACAGAAGAAACCTTTGACCAAATGTTGGCAACCCTGAAAGACAATTCGCAAGGTTCAGAACAGGAAAAAGAATTTATAGACGATTTGTATTTTTTGAAAAAATGCGGAAATTTCTCCGTCCACTCCTCGACCGTTAAACAAAGCGGAACAAACGCACTTGAATGTCTGCAACGAGCCTTTGAAGTTGCAATAAATTATACTGTTTACAATAAAAAAGGAAGTAAAGACACATTAAATCTGCACTATGACATTAAACTTTTGGCAACGGGCAAAAAGGACAAAAACCTTGCTCAAAAATACCAAAAAGCAGAAGAGGCAGCAAAGAAAAAGAGTGCAAAAGCAACCCAAAAATCAACAAAAACAAGCAAAACAGGAAAAGCAAAAACTTCCACTAAACCGAAAAAGCAAACAAAACAGCAAGCCTCAATAAAATCAGTTCCGAAAAAGAAAAAACCTTCTCTTTATTGGATTATTGTTGAAATTTTCTCACTAATTGCCTTCGGACTTGTGATTTATTTATTGTTGAAGTAAGAAACAGATAACTTTAGAATTTGGTAAAAACTCGCTCAATACCACGCATAAAACAGACTCTGAATCCAGTTCAGAGTGACTATTTGATAGGACTTGCAAGGGTTTCGTCATTCTGAAAGGCTTAAAAAATCCTTTGAGTTCACGAAAAGTGATTTTTAGCCTATTCAGAATCTGTTAAAAGAAATAACGAGTTTATACAATCTTGTAACAGATTCCGGCTCGGAGGCCGGAATGACTATTTGGTGAACTTACCAAATTTTTGTATTCTATTTCCGACTTGTTACAACAATCTTAGCAATCAAATGTAGGTCAGGCACTGCCTGACACATAAAACTTAAGTTTACTTCACAACCTTATTCAAACCGTGAGGTTTATCGACATTGCGGTGAAGTCTTTGGGCAATTTCAAGTGCCAACAACTGGATTAACACGGTTAGTGCAAAAGTTTTAACCAGCGGACTATCGCATTCAACATTTATATTAAACGCTGATTTAACCTGATTTGTGCGGTTTCCGATTACGCAAATCGGCGGATTATAACTGTTTTTAATTTTTTCCAAATTTTTAATCGCAGGATATGTAATATCACTGTTTGCGATATAAAACAAAACTGATTTTTTCGTATTCAACACCGCAACATGACCGTGCATATATTCGCCCAAAATCGCTGAAGTTGCGTTCAAATAAGAGGTTTCTTTAATTTTCAAAGAAGCTTCTTTTGCCAAAGCGTACGCTTTTCCGTCTGCTGTCATTACAACATTTTTGAATTTTGACACAAACCTTGCCAAACTCTTAACTTGCGGACGTTTTTCGTAAGCAAGTTCGACAAAATGCGGAATAGTTTTAACATCTTCCACAATAGCGTGAACGTCAAAACCTTTAATTTGTGCAAATTTTATAGCCAAAAGAGTTACGCACATCAACTGAGAGGTGAAGGATTTTGTCGCCGCAATACTTCTTTCTTCCCCCGCAAGACAAGCGATTTTGTAATCAGAAGCGTTCCAAATTGTCGAATTTTCTTTATTCGTTATTGCTAAAGTTTTAACCCCAAATTCTTTCGCTTTTTCCAACGCACTGTTAGTGTCTGTCGTTTCACCCGATTGAGTAATAAAGACATACAAAAGCTCCTCGTTGTGAGCGATTGTATCCTCCAACAAAAATTCACTTGAATAAACCGCTCTTGCTTCGATTTTGGAAATTGAACCCAAAATATCTGCGGCATATCTTGCACAATGGTAAGATGAACCGCTTGCTACAAGAATAATTCTGTTTATATTTTCGGGAACTTCAATATTTATGCCGTTATCTTCTGCAATATAAGCCTCAATCAAACCTTGTAAAATCTTTGATTGAACAAGAATTTCAGATTCCATACAACATTTTTTTCTTCTTGAAAATAAATTAAACATCAAACTGTTCCTTCCGAGAAAATAAGGCATAGAAACTCTATGCCCTACTTTTTATAAA
>CAVKDD010000313.1:0-2217 GCA_963654845.1 Acutalibacteraceae bacterium
CATCTGAATATCCGCAAAAAATTTTCGGATGATTTTTGATAATCGAATAATCGATTTTTTCCACCAATCGCAACGCTCCATAACCGCCACGAGCACACAAAATCATCTTGATTTCATCATCTGAAAAAGCGTTATGCAAATCTTCGAGTCGTTGCTCGTCACTTCCCGCAAGATATCCGTCCGAATTGCATTTTATATGAGAACCTAATTTAACTTTAAAACCTTTTTGCTCAAAATATTCCACAGACTGTAAAATTTTGTTAAAATCAACTTCACCTGACGGTGCAATAATACCGATAGTCTCCCCGATTTTGAGTTTCTCAGGTTTAATTAAGTTCATAAACTCTCCTTTTTATTTTATTATTTGTTATAATCATCATATCATGGATAATAATTACATACCTTTATATAGAAAATACAGACCGCAAGCGATAGAACAAATCGTAGGTCAGGAGCATATTAAAAAAGCACTCGCAAACGCTATCAATATGGATAGAATTTCGCATGCTTACCTTTTTACCGGTCCTCGAGGAACGGGTAAAACTTCTACCGCAAGAATTTTTGCAAAATCACTAAACTGTGTGAACGGTCCTACAATAACGCCTTGTAATGAGTGCGAAAACTGCAAAAACATTACAACTTCAATTCCGATTGACGTTATTGAAATCGACGCCGCAAGTAACCGTTCGGTCAATGATGCTGACGAAATTATCCAAAAAGTCGCTTTGTCACCCGTACAAAGCCGTTACAAAATCTATATAATCGACGAAGTTCACATGCTGACAAATCAGGCGTTTAATGCACTGTTAAAAACTCTTGAAGAACCGCCGAAAAATGTAATTTTCATCCTTGCGACAACGGAAGTTCACAAGGTTTTGGACACAATCAAGAGCCGTTGTCAAAGATTTGATTTTAAACGTATTACAACCGAAGATATCGTAAAACATCTGCGATACATTGCGGAGAGCGAAAAAATAAACATTACGGACGATGCACTTTTATATATTGCTCAAAACTCGGCAGGCGGAATGCGTGACAGTATCGCACTTCTTGACCAGTTGAGCGTTCTTAATTCCTCCGAGAGTGCAATTTCCGTTGATGATATTAACAGTTTGCTCGGAAGATTGTCCTTTTCAACACTTACCGAACTTTTTAAAGCAATAATTTCCTCAAACCAAAACGAAGCATTAAAAGTTCTGAATGACATTTATAACAAGGGAAATGAGCCTGTTCAGATTTTGTCAAACCTGCTTGAATACTTTAGAAATGCACTTATCCTAAAATCTGTAGGAAATAACGTAACAAATTTGGTCGTTCAACTTAATGAAGAACAAATAAAAACACTTTCAGGTGCGTTATCGGACATTGAGGCTCATCAACTGGTTTCACTGATTGATAAATGTGCAAATTATATTAAGGAATTAAAATTGACCGCAAATCCTAAATTGTGGCTTGATGTGGCGATTTTGGACATGTCAAATTTAGCACAAAATACAAAACTTGAAGATTTGCAAAAAAGAATTTCACTGCTTGAATCAGGCGAGGGCGTAAGACAAATTAACACATCACCATATAATACACCGCCGTCACCTGTCAAAAAGCCTGAAGTTATGAAACCGATGGGAGCAACTCCGCAACAGCAAAGAGTTAAAGAGGTGCAAGCCCCAACGCCAAAACCGCAAGCAACCGCATCGGTGGAAGAGGTTTTGACAGACAGTGTTCCGATGTCAAAATCAGCCTCACCAAATTCTTTGAAAGCCTTGTGGGCAAAATTATTGGAAAATATTTCAAGCTTCCCGTCAAGAGCTATTCTTAAACAACAGGCTATCCCTGTTAAACTAACGCCTGACGAGGTTATTATCACAATCAAAAACCCTAGTTGGTTAAAACAATTCGGACCTGAAGGACCAAAACATTCCTTCATCGTTCAGGCAACGACCGCAATATTTGGAAATGCGGTTGGCAAAGTTATTGTTCGAGCACCTGAATCGGGGGACGAGGCAATAAAAAAAGAACAAGCGGTCTCAGATGACGAAAAGCCTGCCCCTGCACAAAATTCAACATCAATCCGACAGGCACAACAAATAGCAGCCAAAGAAGAGGCTAGAAAAGAAGAACAGGAAGCAAAAGAGGTAATTTCTTCAATGCCTAAAATGCCTCAACCGCCGCAAAATCTTCAACAACCCGTAAGACGAAGAGCGTTAGACGGTTCAGACT
>CAVKDD010000314.1:0-2208 GCA_963654845.1 Acutalibacteraceae bacterium
CTTCACTATTCACAAGAAAATAATTATATATCTTGACTAAATCCGTAGAGGAATATTTCTCGGCAAGTGAATCAATATTTGCAATAACTTCTTGCGGATTTGACGTATTATCGCTAATTCCGCAGGTTTGTGCCAAATTATTCAAATTTAATTCAATATTACTCACTGACATTTAATACCCGAAAGTTTATAACCTTTATATTTCAAGTATATCACCTTATTATTATTAATGTCTTGTTTACAATTAATTGTAACATTTTTGTAATCTTATGACAAAAAAAAATCTTCTTTGATTTAGAATAGATGTGTAGCAGTTAAACAAATGGTGCGAAATGAATATTGACTCAATAAAAATTTATCCCGCCACCGTCACTCAGACAAAGGCCAAGCATAAAGAGAACAGAAATGTGCTTGAGTACGGTCGAGAGAATGTGGGCGAGAGTGCGAACAAAAACGAAAAATTGAATAGAGGATATCAGAGTGGCAGCTTGACGAGTGTAAAAAACAACGAGGCTGTCACTTTTGGTTCAACAGCAAGAGCCGCAGAAAACGTAGCAAAAGACAAAATGCTTGATAAACTTTTCAAGTTATGCGACAAACACACGGTTATCGCTCAAAACCTTGTAGCCTTACTACTTGCAGCAGGTCCAAGACCACTTGCAATTATGTTAATGCCGGGTGTTAAAGATAGAGAAGACAGAGTTTATGCTTCAGGGCATGCTATCGCTTCAGCGGTTATCGGCTTTGGCTTCTCAAGTTTAGTTATGTATCCGTTAGGACAAGCCGCAGTAAAAGCAAAAGACATCTTAAAAGCAGCAGGCAAAGCGGACACTACAAAATTATCAGAAAAAACAATCCAAAACGTTAAGAAAATGTTTAACGTTAAAAACCTTGAAGAACTTGAACACTCAAAAGCCTTCAAAAATATTACAAAAATTGCGGATATGGCTCCTGATGTATTCATTTTCGGTATAGCAAAAGCAATTTTGACAGTTAAACTTATCAAACCGATTATGAAATATGTATTTGGACTAGAGAAAAAAGACAAATCAAAACAACAGGAACAACCAATGGCACAAAAAGCATACGCTAGTATGGCTTCTGTCATAACACCTAAAATCAAAGAATTCGCAGGAGGGTTAAAATAATGAACGTAACACTTAATGCAAACAGATTTAACACTCCATACGGATACCAAACAAAGAAAAATCCAAATAATAACAATTATTACAACAGAACAAATTATGCACAAAATAATAACGTTTCCTTCACCGGTAACAAATTATCTAGCATATTTGATGCAATCCCGATTAAATCAAAATTCTTAGACCCGATGAAAAGAGGTTTTGACAAATTCACAACAGGAATTGCAGAACACTACACAGTGAAATTATACACTTCAAAACCTGCTCAATGGTTAGCAAAATCAGCAGAAAAACTGGACAGTGTAGTTGACCACATGCAGGTTATGGGTTCTGTAATCATTTCAGGCATGTATATGATTCAAACTTTAAGACAAAAGAATATGGATGAAGACAGAAAGAAAACTTTGGCAATTAACCAAGGTCTTACTTTCGCAGCATCAACTTTAGGCTCATATTTAATTGATAGTAGCTTAGATGATTGGTGGGAAGGTCTTACTCAAAAATATGCCGCAAAACAAATCGGTGATGAAAAATTACCTGAAAAAATTGCAAAATTAAACGACACAATCATCAAAGATGCCGAAGCAAAAACAGGTTTAGAATGGAAGAAAATCGGTAAAAAACAAAGACCGAAACTTGTAACTGCCTTGAAATACATTGAAGATAACGTTCCTAATACAGGCGTTGAATCTAAAATCAGAGGTATGGGCGTATGTAAAAAATTGTTCGTCTTCGGAACCGTTTACAGATTTATCGCTCCGGTTGCAGTAACTCCGATAGCTTCTTGGTTAGGTGAAAAGCTAATGGCAAACAAGAAAAAAGCAGCAGCAGCAAAGACTCAAGACAACAAACCTGCAAAAGCAGAACAAAAACCTGAAGAAACTAAAAAAGCAGCATAAGCAATAATATGAATAAATAAAAAAAAACAGACAAGTTCCCAAAGCTTGTCTGTTTTTTTTATTTATTCGTGCTATCGAAAACCTTGCTCTATCTTGCCATGAAGAGACCCTGAATCACCGAGTAGGAACAGAAAATTACGTTTCGATTTCATCTCAACTTATTT
>CAVKDD010000315.1:0-2194 GCA_963654845.1 Acutalibacteraceae bacterium
GTTATATATAGAAATGTTTTTGTATTATCAAACTGAATTATGTCGGACAAATCGTACTTTTTCGCATCAATTTTTTCACCCGAAATCAACGCTTTTCTGATATCGTCTATCAACATTTTTAACTGTGAAAAATCTTTTTGATAAAATTCTCTGTCAATATTGTTTTGTACCGAATAATCCATACTAACCCTCTTTCAATTTGTAACGATTATATCATAAAAGTTAAATTTTGTAACATTTTTGCTAAATACTTTAAATTCCCGTATGCTAAGTGAGAAAGGATACAATTATGAAGAACGTAATTATATATACAGACAAAAAGAGTTCAACTATTGCAGATACAATCTCAGCAATAGATGACGTGAATATAAGACTTGAAAACGCAGATTCTCTAAAAGATTACGAAACCCTAAACCCGGGGGTAATCATTATTGAGAGCGTTCCAAATATCAAAGATGTTTTAATGGTAACAAAATTCAAATACCCTGTTCTATTTATCGGTGAAACCTTCAAAGGTAGCACGGTTAGAGCAGTTGCATTTGATTATATCAAAACTCCGATTGATAATCAGGAATTGGTTGTTCGTGTAAAAAATATGTTGAAAATCAAAGATTTGAGAGATAAATTAAAAACTCTTTCAACAACCGATGAATTAACAGGATTACACAACAGAAAATACTTGCTTGAACGTATGGAACAAGAAATTTCTCGTGCAAGACGTTACGGTACTGCTTTATCAGTTTTGTTGTTTGACTTAGACTTTTTCAAAGTTGTTAACGATATTTACGGTTATGAATGGGGTGACGTGTTACTTCGCTCAATCGCCGATAAATTAAAACAACTAATCAGAAAAGAAGATATTATCACAAGATACGGTGATGAAGAATTTGTAGTAGTTCTTCCGAATACTTCTGAAGATAATGCTTTCTTGTTTGCAGAAAGATTCCGTAAAGATATTGAAAGAATGGAATTTATCCCTGCGGGCGAAGAAGAAAGACACCCTATCACAATTTCAGGCGGTATTTCAACTTATCCTTGTTTCCAAGATGCGGAAGAAGATGCAAATACAATCATCAGATACGCTGAACACGCTTTGTATAATGCTAAAAAGCGTGGTAAAAACAAAATTGTTCAATTCTCTCAATTAAATTTGGGCGAGAATTAACAACAACCGTTCTGAGAAAATAAATAATCTCAGAATGTAAACAAAATCCTTTCTGAACACTTATATAGTGTAAATCTGGTTAATAGGCGGTTTTATTTGACCGCCTTTTGTTTTAAAAATTATGGAACATATCGAGTTTGACAACATAACAACCGCACAAATTGATGCAAATTTAGCACACGATACGCTTGACCACCAAGACAAATGTTTTAAAATCGGATTGGTCATATATTTGATTTTGTTGTTCATTTTTAGAGGATATTTTATATATTGGCTCAAGTTTGGATTTGCCTTCCCGCAATACACCACAACCGAAACCATTTCGGTTGCTCAAGACCCGATACAAACGGATTACACGGAAGCACAACAGGCAGAAAAAACCTTTTTCTATACGTCCTTATTAAACGGACACCAAATAAAAATAATCCCAATGGCTCACTATGAAATGTCTTGTATGACGGTTGCTTTTAATCACGATTTTCTTTTTATAAGTGATTTCTTTGATAGTGCCGCACTGTACGATTTGGGATGTTCTTGGGGCAGAATGGGTGATAAAGACTACTACCGCAACAATTTCAAAAGTTACAGCGAGAAAAACGAAGTTAGCGGAGCAAGAGTTTTATGGACGGAAGCAAAACACAGAATGCCACAAGAAGAATGGGAATACTCAAAATCACACTATTCACATTCGCATGTCGTGCCTGCAAACAGAAATATTATGGGAGCTTTGCTGAGTATTAAAAATTGGCAAAATGTTAAATTGGAAGGTGAACTTATTGATATGGAATATGTTGATAAATTCGGCAAAACAAACCATTACTACACAAGTATGAGCAGAACAGACAGCGGCTCGGGCGATAGAGGGAACGGAAGTTGCGAAACAATTTACCTGACCAAAATCCAAATCGGAAATAAGGTTTATAGGTAAATAAAAAGGTCACACTGAACTGACTATTGGGTGGACTTACCAAAGGATTCGTCATTCTGAAAGGCTTAAAAAATCCTTTGAGCATGCGAAAAGTGATTTTT
>CAVKDD010000316.1:0-2189 GCA_963654845.1 Acutalibacteraceae bacterium
CAAAACAACATTTCTCATTAAACCACTACACACGCCAATACGTCAAAAGAGAGGCGACGAGTTGCAAAATAGCAACTCGTCGCCCTTCTAAAACATCAAAAACCCAATTAACCAAGCACTGATTTTGCAATCGTTTGAGCAAGGTTTTCAAGTTCTTCTTCTTTTGAAGGTTTAACTGTCGATTTTACCGTAACTTTCGGTTCAATAATTTCAACATTCTTCATTTTGCTTACCAATTCACACATCAATTTACCCGCAACAGGTGCCCAACTGCCGTTTTCAACAAGGGCAAATTTTCTGTTTTGAAGATTATGTGCAACAATATCATGCAACAAATTTTCCATATTCACAAAAATTCCGTTGTTATAAGTCGTTGAAGCAAACACAATGTGCGAATACTTAAACGCATCCGACAAAATATAAGAGCAATTTACTGTCGAAACATCATACATTTTAATCTCCTTAACGCCCAAATCTGCAAGTTTTGATGCCAAAATTTCAGCAGCATTTTGTGTTCCGCCGTAAACCGAAGCATACACAACCAACACGGAATTTAATTCAGGTGTATAAGTTGACCATTTTTGGTATTTATCAATAAATTTGCCCAAATCTTTTCTCCAAACAGAACCGTGTAACGGGCAAATCATTTGAATTTCCAATCCTGAAGCCTTCTTCAAGATTGCCTGAACTTGCGGGCCGTATTTACCGACAATATTTGTATAATATCTTCTTGCCTCGTCCATATAACGGCAATCAAAGTCAACTTCATCAGCAAAAATATTACCGTCAATAGCCCCGAAAGTACCAAAAGCATCCGCCGAGAACAAAATTTTATCAACCGTATCATAAGTAACCATAACTTCAGGCCAATGAACCATTGGTGCAAACACAAAAGTTAAATTGTGTTTACCCGTTTGCAAAGTATCGCCTTCTTTTACAAGCATATATTGAGTTTCAGGCAAATCAAAATCAAAGAATTGGTCAATCATTGTTTTGATTTTTGCATTACATACAATTTTTACCTCAGGATATTTTGCAACGATTGTCGGAATTTCCGCACAATGGTCAGGTTCCATGTGGTTAATAACCAAGTAATCAAGCGGTTTTCCGTCCAAAACGTGAGCCACATTTTCCATAAATTGATGAGTAACGGCTCTATCAACCGTGTCCAATAAAACAGTTTTTTCATCAACTAACAAGTATGAATTATAAGAAACGCCTGTCGGAACAGGATAAACACTTTCAAAAAGTGCAATTCGTCTGTCATTAGCACCGACCCAGTACAAGTCGTCTTTAATCTTTTTCACATTATACATTTTTCTCTCCTATCTTTCCAGCAAATAAATGATAGCATAAAAACAGGAAAGAGTTACTCCTCAACACCACTTGTTAATCTTATCAAAATATCTTCATTATATCGATTGTCAACGGCACTGAACGGGAAAATTTCGCCCCCAAATTCTTTTCTCACATGTGCCAAACTGCTTTGAATTTTATTTTTTGAAATACAATCAATCTTTGTAACCACAGTGATTATCGGCAAATTATATGCCAAAACCCACTCTCTCATTTGGTAATCGTTTTTTTGCAATTCATGTCTTGCATCAACAAGTTGCACCAAAGATTTAATCTGTTCCCGTTTCAACAAATACTCTTCCAAATACGCTTGCCATTTGTTTCTTGCTTCTCGTGAAACCTTAGCGTAACCATACCCCGGCAAGTCCGCAATCATAAACTCATCAGAAAAATTGAAGAAATTTATCAAACGGGTTTTCCCGGGAACATTTGATGTTCTTGCTAATTTTTTATTATTCGCCAAACCGTTTATAAATGAGGATTTTCCGACATTTGAACGTCCCAAAAGCGGATACTCGGGCAAGGTATAGTCAGGACACTGGCTCAATTTTTCCGCACTAATCAAAAATTTTGCATTCATAAAGGGTTTCATTTTGTTACCGAACTCTTTTCTTTTATCTCTTTAACTTTGCTTTTATACAACACAGTTCTGAACAGATTGCACATCTTCTCATTATTTACAACGGTTAACTGTGTTTTGTTATTCAAAAAATCGATATTAAAAGACGATTCCTGATTAAAGATATTCGCCTGAACATTCACGATTTGAAACAGCCCCTCAGTCAAAATACTAAGAGGCTCTCTCAAAAAGGTTTCAAATGTTTTTCTTATAT
>CAVKDD010000317.1:0-2170 GCA_963654845.1 Acutalibacteraceae bacterium
ATATTTATTCGTAGGACAAAAGTTCAAGGTTTTAAAAATTATCACCCGAAAGTCCTGCCCCGACAGATATTTTATAAAATAAAAAAGACGAACTTTTGTTAAAAAAAATCCGTCTTTTTGTCTGTATTACAATTTATTTTTTAGCAACTTTTTGACTTCAATGCCTTCAAAGCTTCAAGCTCTTTTTGATATGGAGAAATTGAAGTAACTTTTTCAATAATTCCCGGAAGTTTGTCAATTACATAATCAATTTCTTCCTCAGTCGTAAATCTGCTCAAACTCCAACGAATACTACCGTGAATTGCGGTAAACGGAACATTCATTGCTCTTAAGACATGGCTTGGTTCAAGAGAACCCGAAGTACAAGCAGAACCTGAAGAAGCACAAATTCCGATATCTGACAGGTGAAGCAAAATCAATTCGCCTTCAATGTATTCAAAACCGATATTTGTAGTGTTCGGAACTCGGTTTGCAATACCTGTATTTAGTCTTGCATTATAAATTCTATTCAAAATATTTGTTTCCAATTTATCACGCAAACGCTTAATTTCGGTTTGTTCATAATTTAAACCGTCAGCAGCAAGTTCAGCAGCCTTACCGATACCGACAATGTACGGAGTATTTTCCGTTCCCGCACGTTTGCCACGTTCTTGGTGACCACCGATAATTAACGGAGTAATCATGGTTTTTGAATTTACATACAAAGCCCCAATACCTTTCGGAGCGTGGAATTTATGACCTGAAATACCAAGCAAATCAACACCGTTTGCCTGAACATCGATAGGAATTTTACCCGCCACCTGAACGGCATCAACGTACAATTTTGCATCTTTATTTTTAGACTTGATAATTTCGGAAATTTTACCAATCGGATTGATAACACCTGTTTCGTTGTTTGCCCACATAACGGAAACCAACGCAGTCTCTTCATCAACGGCTTGGCTCAATTCTTCCAAATCAAGTTCACCGATAGAATTTACACCGATATAATCAACCCTGTAACCTTGTTTTTCAAGTTGTTTGTACAAATTCAAAACGCAAGGGTGTTCAACCTTAGTCGTGATAATGTGTTTTTTATTTTTGTTATAATTTAACACCCCACGAATTGCGGTATTAGCACTTTCTGAACCGCAAGAAGTGAAAATAATTTCTTTTTCATCTTTTGCGTTTACAAAATCTCTGATTTTTTCTCGAGCTTCTTTTATCGCATTAGAAGATTTCTTGCTGAAATTATACATGCTGGAAGGGTTTGCGTATTCTTCTTTAAAATACGGCATCATCGCTTCCAAAACTCGTTCATCAACTTTTGTAGTTGCGTTATTATCAAGATAAATTATCTTTTCCATTTTATTTTACCTCTACAAGTGTAACGTCCGTACCCAATGAATTTTGCAAGGTCTTTTCCGCAAAGCTTTTCAAGGTCATCATTGAGTTTTTACAACCGGAACATCTTCCTCTCAATTTTACATAAATTGTTTTATTTTTTATATCCACCAACTCAATATCGCCGCCGTCTTTTTGTAATTCTGGGGAAATTTGAGTTTCGATAATATTGTTTACTTTCAATATCCATTGAGTCGGAGTAAGTTTTTCACTTTCTGTCTTTTCTTTGTGATAATAAGTATCAATAATATCTTGGATAGCTTCTTTACATTTTCCGCATGCTCCGCCGGCTTTTGTGTAGTTTGTAACTTCTTCAACCGTTTTCAAGCCGTTTTGCTTAATTGCATCCCAAATAACATTTTCGGTAATTTGGAAACATGTACAAATGATTTTTTCTTTCTTTTCTTCCGTTCCATAGTGTTCTGAAAGAACTTCGTCCAAATCAACATAGCCGTCCGCCTTGTAATTTTTCAAAGCATCTTCCAAAGCCTCATAACCCATAACAGAACAGTGCATTTTTTCAGGAGGTAATCCGCCTAACTCGTCTGCAATGTCTTTATTTGTAATTTTTCTGACTTCTTCAACGGTTTTACCGATAATCATTTCAGTCAAAATACTTGAACTTGCAACAGCCGAACCGCATCCGAAAGTTTGAAATTTTGCATCCGTTACGATATTATTTTCTATTTTTAAATATATTTTTAACTGGTCACCACAAGTCAAAGAACCTGCAATACCTACCGCATCGGGGTTCTCAATCTCTCCAACGTTTCTTGGATTTCTGTAG
>CAVKDD010000318.1:0-2126 GCA_963654845.1 Acutalibacteraceae bacterium
ATATATTCTCCTTTTTTATTCTCTGGTGCTTACATATATATAAAAACATCGTATATAAAAAAAGTGCTATTTTTATATCTATAAAATATATACAATTTTTAAAACCCTTGTTATTATTAACTTTGAGCGATATATCTTGTTTTAACATTTCTTAACAAACCCATGAAAAAAGAAATCTAAACATGAAAAAAGGCATGGAAATTAAAATTTCCATGCCTGTAAAAACTTCAAATTTATCCTAATAATTCATCATAAACATTACGATAAATCCTGCGGCAATCATTGCAGGTCCAAACGGAAGATATAACCCGTCAGTTGTTTTATTTTTCAAGCCTGAAAGAACTTCTTTACAAACGAACAAACCGAGCATTGCCAAAACAATCGTACTTCCCCAGTATGCGATAGGGTTTTCAAGCCAATTCAACTTGTCCGCAAAAATGTAACTTACTGTATAAATAATAAACGCAACAAGCGAACCGAAAGTCGTCCAATTTTTGTCCTTCACCAACTTTATCAAAAATAGCGGAGTAGTGACAATAACTTGAATTATTACGCTTAATACCAACACAAAAATCATCAACAAAATTGCTCTCATCAAAGAACAAGGTTCTGTCGTTGCCCAAAGCCCCGCCAAAACTGTTCCAAGCCCCGCAGCAATATAAGAATCACCTTCCCCAAAAGCACGAGAGCCTGCTATCAAATACCCGAGCCTTGCAACAATTTCCATTACCACAAACCCGACAACACCTGCTACAACCGAGCAAACAACAGGAGAAGCCAAAATTTCTTTAACGCCTAAGTTTAGCGATACGCCTTCTTTATGATAAATATAAGCAGATGCCAAAGTATATAGCAAACTAAAAATTACACCGATAGAAATAAGCGGTACGGTGTGAGCATCGGCAACTTTTTTCTCAATAATATCAGTACCTGCAATCGCAATAAACAAACCCGTTACAATTAGAGCAAAAACGTATGCTAAAATCTGAAACCAGCCGATAGGTTGCATAACAGACAAGCCGAAAAGCGGGTCAATAGGGTTGCAAATTTTCAAAAACAAAGCTAAAAACATACATCCCGTGAAAAATTCCACAAACGGATACTGCCAACTAATATGCTCTTTGCAATACGCACATTTTCCGCCTAAAAACAAATACGATAAAAGCGGAATGTTATGATACCATTTCAAACGATTTTGGCATTTCGGACACTTTGACGGCGGCAAAACAATAGATTCACCGCTAACAGTTCTAAGAATAACGACATTCAAAAAACTTCCTATAACAAGCCCTACAACGAATATCCAACCTAATATAAAAAGTGAAAATGCCATTATTCCTCCTTTGTCTCCGCTAATTCTTCTCTAATTATAGTTGCCAAACGGCTCAAAGCACGTTTTAAAATTCTTGAAACCTGAGTAGGCGAAACCTTCAAAACTTTTGCAATATCTTTTCGAGCCTCACCGTCAATGTAGTACATAACAATAGCGGTTCGGTCGTGACCTTGAAGCTTATTTAAAGCATACTCGATAATCTTTTTATTTGCATAAGTTTCCTCAAAACTTTCCCCGTTATCGTCCTGAATCCTGTCCATTAATGTTTCGTTGCCGTCTTGAGTGTAAATATTTTGGTCTAAAGAAATCATGTTTTTTGTGTATTCGATATTCATAATTTCTTCGACTTTATCTTTCGGTAATTTTACAAAATTTGCGACTTCTTCAACAGTCGGAACTTTTGTGTTATTTTCAGACAACATCTTCATCGCTTCTCTAACTGCCGAGAGCTTTTCAACGGTTTCACGAGGAGTTTTGACTAAATTCGCCTTATCTCGCAAATAGTGATAAATTTTCCCTTTAATAACTTTGGTAACATAGGTTTTAAAACTTCCACGCTCCTCAACCTTGTACGCCTCAATCGCTTGTAGCATACCGATTGCACCGACTTGAACAAGGTCGTCTTTCGGAATTGTGTTTGGAATTTGATAAAACGACAACACAATTTTTTTGACAACTTTCAAAGTTTCTTCAACGAGATTGACATAAGCAACGTGCTTACGCTTGTTGTCCTTTTCGGTTTTATATTGAAGAATTAAATCCTCAAGTTTTTCGAGCTCTGATACCCTACCGT
>CAVKDD010000319.1:0-2125 GCA_963654845.1 Acutalibacteraceae bacterium
GCAGGTTGGAAAATCGTTCCCGGTTATCCGTTTTATTAGTTGTTTTTATGATGACGAGAGCTCTGGTAGGCATACCAAGATGTCATTCCTGCATAATCTGTCTCTGTCAGGCGGTGTCGTGACCTACGTTTTATAATGTTCCCCGCTGGCAGGGGAACCGAAATCTATGATTTCGAAGGGGAGGAAAGGGAAACAGATTCTGAATAGGCTAAAAATCACTTTTCGTAAACTCAAAGGATTTTTTAATCCTTTCAGAATGACGTATCCTTTGGTAGGTACACCAAATTGTCATTCCGGCCTACGAGCCGGAATCTGTTTATAAGCCTTTCAGAATGACGATTTTATACTACGCTTGCGTATTTTTCGATTTCTTCGTCAGAATTCATTTCTGTTGTTGCGACTAAAACCTTTGTTTCATCTAGTTTTATACCGCCGATAATTTTGTTTTCTTTCAATTTTTGCAAGAATTTGTCACTGTTTTCAACTTCAATGGTAAACTCGTTAAAGAAATTCTTATTAAGCGTTTTTATACCTTTTTTAGCCAACAATTCTGACAATTTATGAGCGTTGGCTGCTGAAATACTGCTTGCCTGTTTAAAGCCTTTTTCGCCCATAACCGACAAATACAAAGTTGCACACAAGCCGATTAGTGCTTGGTTTGAGCAAATATTACTTGTTGCTTTTTCACGTTTGATGTGCTGTTCTCTTGTTTGAATAGTCAAACAGAAGGCTTGTTTTCCGTCAGCATCAACGGTTCTGCCTGCAAGTCTTCCGGGAAGTTGTCGCATAAATTTTTCTCGACAAGCGATAAAACCTGCACTAGGTCCGCCGAAATTCATCGGAATACCTAAGGTTTGAATGTCCCCAACCACAATGTCCGCACCGTATTCGGCAGGCGGTTTGAGTAGTGCAAGAGAAGACACCTCGCAACAAACCACAAGCAAACAATCAACCGCACTCGGTGTAATGATTTCGCCGTAATAGTTCGGAGTTTGAACCAAAACGCAGGCATAATCTTTTGTGTCTGACGGAATTTCGTCCACCCAATCCGTTTGAATAGATTGAGAATAAGTGTAGGTTTTGATGATTTCTTTGTATTCGGGATTTAGCGAATTTAGAACGCAGATTTTTTCTTTTTTAGAAATTCTGCAAGCCATTAAAATCGCTTCGGCACAAGCCGTTCCCGCATCATAAACAGTCGCATTTGAAATATCCATGCCTGTTAATCTGCACATCATCGTCTGAAATTCGTACATAACTTGAAGTGTGCCTTGAGAGATTTCGGGCTGATACGGAGTGTAGGCAGTTGTAAATTCAAATCTGCTTGCAACTTGATTGATACACGCAGGGACGAATTTGTTATACATTCCGCCGCCTGCAAAAATTGCATAATCCGAAGCGTTTTTATTGGCAAGTTTTTTGACCGCTTTTTGGGTTTCAAGTTCGCTTAAACCTTCGTTCAGGTCAAGTGATTGCATTCTAACGTTTTGCGGAATTTGTTTAAATAAATCCTCAACCGTACTAATTCCAATAGTTTCGCACATTTCTTTTGTGGTTTCTTCGTTATGTACTAAAAAGTTTTTCATATTACTCCAATTCTTCTTTGTATTCAGAATAAGTCAATAAATCTTCAAATTCGCTCTCATCGCCTGTCGGTTCGATTTTTACAAGCCAACCGTTTTCGTAGCAGTCTTCGTTCAAGGCTTCAGGGGCATCAACAAGAGATGAATTTACTTCAACGATTTTTCCGCTTACAGGCATGTAAATTTCTGATGCGGCTTTTACTGATTCAATGTTTGCGAAAGTGTCACCTTTTGAAAATTCATCACCGACTTCAGGCAATTCCAAAAATACTATGTCGCCAAGTTGTTCGATTGCGTAATCTGTCAAACCAACGGTGCAAGTATCACCTTTTAATATATATTCGTGCGATTTTGCACATAAAATATCTTCTACAAAACTCATTATTTAATTCTCCTTTTCATACAATTTTATTTTACACGATTTCGTTTAGGAACGAAAGGTCTTTTAACGATTTGAGCATCATGTAATTTTTCTCTTATCATAACTTGAACAACGGCATCTGTGCAAATTTCTTTGTCATTTTTTACATAAGCAAGTGCAA
>CAVKDD010000320.1:0-2097 GCA_963654845.1 Acutalibacteraceae bacterium
TGATATATGAGAATCCAAAATTATTTTTGTTTAAATCAAAGTCTTCTCTTCTTCCAACTAAAAAGATAAATATTGCAGAATGTTTTTCTAAATGCCGAACTCAAAATGATTTAAGGGATTTGGTTATAAATACAGACAATATTGATGATTGTGCTTATATTGCAAGAAAATTAGAAAAAACTAATGCTATAGAAGTTCGTCAAATGGCGTTGCAAAAAGCGGCAACGTTAATTGAAGAAACAATGAAAGTCGATACCGTCCAAAAGGTAGGAAACGCATATAAGGCATATACTGCACCTCAAATTCATAAAAAGTAATTTGTTTTTGCAAATTGTTGAATTTACTTATTTTGTGACATTTCTTGTGCAAATTAAATCATCATTCTCTTTGTGTTAAAATAAATTCAAGAGGTAAAAATGTACAAAAATTGTTTTGCACAAAATGATGAATATAAAGCCAAGATTAATGCTCTAAGACCTTTATCTAATGAGGCATTAGCCCAAGTTAAAGAGTATTACAAAATCGGTTTGACTTATGCTTCAAATGCTATTGAGGGGAACACTCTCAGTTTAGTTGAAACAAAAGTCGTGTTAGAAGACGGCATAACAATCGGCGGGAAACCGCTTAAAGACCATTATGAAACGGTCGGTCACGCAAAAGCCTTCGACAAAATTCTTGATTTGGCTTCAAATTCGACATTTACCGAAGATGATATTAAGTTATTACATAAATTATTCTATGAAAAAGTAGATAGTGAAAAAGCAGGCAAATATAGAACATCGCAAGTCATAATAACAGGTTCTGATGTTGAATTACCAAAACCTGAGGAACTTAATAAAAAAATGCAGGAATTTATTTCTCAGTTGCCGAAATTAAAAGCAGAATTGCACCCTGTTGAATATGCTGCAATGGTTCATATAATTTTTGTAAATATTCACCCGTTTTCAGACGGTAACGGCAGAGTGGCAAGGTTATTGATGAATTTGGCACTACTGCAAAGCGGTTACAATATCGTTGTAATTCCGCCTGTTGTCAGGGCAGACTACATTTCGGCGTTACAAGAAACTAATAAGGGTAATAACACAAATTTTATCAACTTTATTTCAGAAATGGTTTTGGAATCCCAAAAGGAATACCTTAAAATTATCAGCAGGTTTTAAAATTTTTGTGTTTTAATTCTTCACATGTTCTTTGTTATACGGTTCGCAGTGGATTGTTATTAGGGTGTGCGGTAAGGAGCTTTGAATTTTGCTTTCCAAAATATCGCAAATTGCATGGCAGTCTTTTATCGGCATGTTGCCGTCACACAAAATTGTTATATCAACATCTCGATAAGACCCGCTTTTTCTGCATTTTAGGTTTTTAAATCCCGAAATTTTATTGTTTTCTTTTAGGATATTTTCGATAATTTTAATATCGCCCTCAGGCAATGTTCCATCCAAAAGATTGTTTAAGGTTTCTTTTGTAATGGTTATTCCCGCTTTTAGAATTATCAGTGCAACAAATATTGCGATTAGCGGGTCTAGCAGTGCAATTCCAGTAACTTTGATTAAAACTAAACCGATTAGAACTCCGAGTGAAGAATAAACATCTGTGCTTAAATGTTTCGCATCGGCTCTCAATGCTATGGAATCGGTCTTTTTTGCCACATAATCTAAATAATGACTTACGAGTAAATTTGCTACAATGGCAATACTCATAACTACGATGCCCCATGTTGAGTCAAATTCAAGCGAATTTCCGTGAAGAATTTTTTTGCAGGCTTCCCATATAATATAAAATGAAGCCAATATGATTAAAAGTCCTTCGATAAATCCTGCCACATCTTCGTATTTTCCGTGACCAAAAGGATGGCTTTTATCGGCGGGTTTTGAAGAACGAATAACGGCGAAAAACGTCAAAACTGAGGCTAAAAAGTCGCTCATTGAATGGATTGCTTCAGAAATAATACTGATACTTCCCGTAAAAATTCCCGCTAATAATTTGAAAATAATTATTAACCCGTTGGAAGTAATTGATAAACTTGCTGCAAACCTTTTTTTAGACTCAATATTCATACAACACCTGTTTTTTACTTTTTAACGCATAGTCATAACT
>CAVKDD010000321.1:0-2092 GCA_963654845.1 Acutalibacteraceae bacterium
ACTTGTTTGGATTGTTGAGTAAATTTGTGCGGCTTTTGCTTCTCTGATTAAGTTTTACCGAATCACCGGTAAAGTCATTCAATGAAGATTGGTCATTGTATTCAGAATCATCACCCTTAACAAATTCTGTTGATGCCTGTGCCATATAATTTGCTAAAATTGATACGTTGATTACTCCGACTGCTGAGCAATATGCTACAAATGTCCAATGGTCAAACGGAACCTTGAAAAAGAAGAACAAGTAAGCCACAGGTCCGACCAACAACAAGTTTACTATTGCGATTTGCGGGATTAAAAATATCATGTGTAACAACACGTCAGGACAAGATTCAAAGATTACTTTGTAATTAAATCCTGCTTTCAAGGATTGGAATTTCGCAAATGACAAATATGAGGTCAAAATGATTGAACCGCATAATAACCAAACTATAACGTGATAAATTTCGTTGAAGTGCGGAACATTATCAACAGGGAAATTATATTTTGTTAAATAAATTCCGATAGTTCCAAAAACCAATCCGTTTGGAATTAATACCACCAAAGTTTTTAATAAACCTAGCAAAAATTCTATCGGATTAAGTGTCAAAACTTCTTTTCTGTTTGTTCGCACGTTATAAATAGCCTGAGTGAAAAGCCCGAATATCAGCACTCCGAGTATCGGAGCACAAAATTGGAACATTTCCGTCTGTCCGACCATGAAAAAGTGAACAACAAAATATACAGGAATCGCAAATATTACGAATTTTAAATATGCTAAATTCTCGCTGAATGCGTCACGAAAAGCATCTATCATTGAAGCCATACAAATTTCTCCTTCTATACTTTAATTACAGTGAATTAACCTTGAATTAATCTTTTTAATTCGGCAGGTTTTGAAGATTTCAAAACTGCATCTTCAAGAGTGATAAGTCCTTTTTTGAACAATTCTGCCAAGGCTGATTCAAGAGTTTGCATACCTGAACCTGAACTTGTTTGGATTGTTGAGTAAATTTGTGCGGCTTTTGCTTCTCTGATTAAGTTTGCAATCGCAGGGGTTACGACCATGATTTCCTGAGCCATAACACGACCTTTTTTAGAGCCGTCAGGTTGACGTTTTGGAAGTAGAGTTTGTGAAAATACCGCAACCAATGAGTTTGCCAACTGAACTCTGATTTGTTGTTGTTGACCTTCAGGGAATACGTCAATAATACGGTCAATGGTTTGTGCTGCTGATGAGGTGTGAAGTGTTCCGAACACCAAGTGACCTGTTTCAGCGGCTGTTAATGCTAATGCAATGGTTTCGTGGTCACGCATCTCACCTACCAAAATAATATCAGGGTCTTCACGAAGTGCTGATTTTAAGGCGTTTGCAAATGACCTTGTATCCATCCCCAATTCTCTTTGGTGAATGATTGAGTTTTTAGAAGTGTGTACAAATTCGACAGGGTCTTCAATTGTCAAAATGTGTTCTGCACGAGTTCTGTTGATATAGTCAATCATTGCGGCAAGTGTTGTAGATTTACCTGAACCTGTAGGACCTGTTACAAGAATAAGACCTCTCGGCTTTTCCGCAATAGTTGTAACGATTGGCGGCATTCCGAGTTCTTCCAGTTGAGGTGCTGTTGTTGCAATAGTACGGAAGGCTGCAGCATAACTTCCCTTATCTTTGTAGAAGTTTACACGGAAACGACCAATTCCTTCAATACCGTATGAAAAGTCTAATTCCCATTCCTGTTCAAGGTGACGTCTTTGTTCGTTAGACAACATCGGGAACAATAAGTGTTCAACATCTTCCGAAGTTAACGGTTCATAGTCAAAACGGATAAGTTTACCGTCAATACGACCAACCGGCGGTAACATGCTTGAAATGTGTAAGTCGGAACCGCCTTTTTCTTTTAGTTCATTTAATAAATCTTCAATAACCATTCTATTATTTCTCCAATATTTTAAGTTCTATTCTGCAATAATTGCATCGCTGTCATTTGCTGCCATTTCAATTAACAAATAAGTCATATAAGCCCCTAGTGCAACCGCTTTCGGGTCAAGGTCAGATTTGTTTGAAGCTTCAATGATTGCGGTGTTAATTTCAGGATTTTCTTCCTTTATGTAATGA
>CAVKDD010000322.1:0-2084 GCA_963654845.1 Acutalibacteraceae bacterium
TCTTGAGGTCCTACGCCATACAAACCTGCCATTTGACCAAGTTTTTCTTGGAAATCGTTTTGTTCAACTTTTACATCTGCTTCTTTTGAAATTTTGTCAATAATCAAAGAATTTTTAATTCTTGCTGAAGCATCTTCAACCAAGCTAGATTCAAAGTCATCACCTTGAGATTTTACGAAGTTATCCCAGTCGATACCTTGATAAGCCATTCTTTGTCTGTATTCTTCTTTCAAAGAGTTAACTTCTCTGTCAATCATTGATTGAGGAATTTCAACACTTGAAGCATCGATAACTGCTTTGAATACAGCATTTTCTGCGTTCATTTTCTTGATATTTTCTCTTTGTTTTTCAATATAATCGTTAATATCAGCCTTTAATTCGTCAACTGTTTGGAATTTGCTTGCAGATTTAACAAAATCATCTGTCAATTCAGGCAAAACTCTTTGTTTAATTTCGTTCAACTTGATAGCAAATGTAGCAGGTTGACCTTTCAATTTTTCATCGTGGTAATCTTCAGGGAAGGTTACTTGAATATCAAATTCATCTTTAATATTGTGACCTACTAACTGTTCAGCAAATCCAGGAATAAAGTTTGAATTACCCAAATCCAAAGTATAAGATTTTGCAGAACCGCCTTGGATAGCTTCACCGTTGCAAGTACCGTCAAAATCGAAAACTACCGTATCAGTAGCACTTGAAGGTCTGTCCAAAACCAATTCGTAAGAAGCATGTTGAGTTAAAAATCCGTTCAAAGCTTTGTCAAAAGCATTGTCATCTTTTGCAGGGATTTCAACTTTAACGTCTAAATCTTTGAAAGCACCCAATTTAACTTCAGGTCTTGTTTCAACTTGGAAAGTTACTTCAACATCTTTACCGCTTTCAAATTTGTAATCGGTAACAGCAGGTTGAGTGATAACGTCCAATTTGTTATCATAAATTGCTTGACCGATGTATTTCGGAAGTAATGATTCCAAAGCTTCTTCTCTGATTCTATCTACGCCAACGTGTCTTTCTACAACTGCACGAGGTGCTTTACCTTTTCTAAAACCGTCAACATTGATATATTGAGAAATTTTAGAAGCAGCGGTATTGTAAGCTGAAGTTGCTTCTGCTGCAGGAATTGTAAATGTTATTTTTACCAAATTGTCTTTTACGTTTGTTAATGTTGTTTCCATAATAATATCCTTTATTTATCTATACATGTATCTAGTGTTGATTTTACCGCAAAAAAGAATAAAAGCAACTCATATAAACAGATTAAATCAAGGCTTAACACTATCGAAAAAGTGCTTGCAAGCAAAATATATTCATGTTTAAATAAAGTCAGAGTTGAATAATTCCTCTATTATGCGACTCAGGCTATTCAACAAGCGGCGGTTGGAAGCCGGAAATGTTTAAAAGATTAAATAAAGGAAATTAGAAATATGTTAAAAATCAGATTAAAAAGATTAGGTGCTAAAAAAGCTCCAACTTACAGAGTTATTGTTATCAACTCAACTACAAAAAGAGAAGGTCGTCCTATCCAAGAATTAGGTCACTACAACCCTAAAACTAAAGTTATGAAATTGGACAAGGCTGCTGCTCTTGATTGGATTTCAAAAGGTGCTCAACCTACCGAAACAGTTGCTTACCTTATCAAAAACTGCAACGAAGACGGTACTTTGAACTACATAAAAAAAGAAACAGTTAAACTTTCTAAAAAAGCATTGGCTAAAAAACAAGCTGAAGAAGAAGCAGCAAAAGCTGCCGCTGAAGCTGAAGCCGCTGCAGAAGCTCCTGCTGAAGCATAAGAACGGTTTAATTACTAATAATATTCAAAAACCCTTGTTACATTTGAACAAGGGTTTTATTTATGTTTAATAATTTTCATTGCAATACCTTTTAGGTAGTCAAAACATTTATATCCGAATTTGTCACTATTTTGTAAATTGTTCAACTTTTTCAAGAACTCGCTTTTGGTCAACACGGTTTCGCCGATATCATTTTTGCCTATAGAATGTTCCAATACCGCATTTTTTGTAGTTCGCAAGGCCGTTCTGAATTTGAAATCATGCTTATATCGAGCCTTATAAACCTTATCTAAA
>CAVKDD010000323.1:0-2077 GCA_963654845.1 Acutalibacteraceae bacterium
AATATAAGGAATAAAATATGCCAAAAGAAAAACAAAAATTAACAAAAAATGAAACTGCAGATATTGAAATAGCAAAAGCAGGTTTTACTCGTGAGGAAATAATAGAAATGGATAGACGAGCTAATAATATAGGAAAAGCCCAGTCATTTACATCAGACGAAATATTAAAAATACTTGGGTTTGAAAAGGAATAAATATGAAAGATTTAAAAATTAAAGTTATCGGTATTGGTAGCGGCGGACAAGATGCAGTCAATTATTTATATTTAAACAACAAGTGTAAAAATATTGATTTTGTTGTAATCAATTCAGACGAAAGAATTTTAAAGAAAGCTAAAGCAAGTGATAAATACCTATTATCCGGAGAAAATTATAGTAACGAAAATGAATCCACAGGGTGCGGAGGGAATCCTCAAATCGGGATGCAAAATGCCTTAATTCATATAAATCAAATTTTGAAACTTACCCAAAACTCAGATATTGTATTTCTTATTTCATGTTTTGGCGGAGGTTGCGGAACCGGAGCGACACCTGTAATTGCAGAAAAATTAAAAATTGCAGGGAGAAAAACAGTTGCGATAATTACAAAACCATTTAAGTGGGAAGGACAAAAAAGAACCATTCAAGCAGAAAATGGAATAGAAATTTTGCAACAATATGTTGATAAAACAGTAGTTATTGAAAATCAAACTCTCTGTAAATCAATTCCAGAAGATACAACAACTAAAGCCGCATTTAATTATGTTAATCAAAAAATTGCCGAGACATTTTACAAAACAATTAATAATATTGCAAAATAAAATTACAAATAAAATCACATGTTGAAAAACCGCCCGATTGAGGCGGTTTTTAGAAATTTTATCTTCACTTATTCTATAAGTTCCGACTAAAAAACGGAAAAGCAGGGATTTGAACCCTGGGTGCAGATAACTCCACACAACACCTTAGCAGGGTGCCGCCTTAAGCCACTCGGCCACTTTTCCATCTAAGACGGGTCGCACTGTCATGTGCTTGTTTCTATCATATCATAAATATCTTTTTTCGTAAATACCTTTTTATATATATTCTGAAAATTTCTAATTTTTCACATACAAAAAGTTTTTTCAAATCTCCACCAAGCCCCGTATTGACCCCCAAAGTTTACCGAACTACAATACTATTAAGTACATTAGAGAGGTTTACACAATGATTGAAATGAAAGTTATGGGTATTGCACTCGACACAAGAACAGGCTCTCCTATCGTTGTTCTTCACGACAAGGAAAACCGTCGTGCCTTACCTATTTGGATTGGTTCTGCTGAAGCCAGTTCTATTATAAGAAAAATCGAAAATTTGTCAGTCGCTCGTCCTATGACGCACGATTTGATTATTAGTATCATAGAAAAAACAGGTTACAAAATCGACCGTGTCGAAATCAACGATGTTGAAAAAGAAACATACTACGCAACAATTTTCTTGACAGACAACGAGGGAAAAACTATCGAAATTGATTCCCGTCCGTCTGATGCAATCGCTGTTGCAATAAGGGTTGACACCCCGATTTTTGTTACCGCAAATGTTCTTTCTAACGGTTCTGTTTCAACTGACAGTGCTAAAGATGCCGAAGAAGCCGAAGAGTTTAAGAACTTTGTACAAAGCATTAAACCTTCCGATTTTGCAAAACTGATGAAGGATAACGAACATCACGAAAGTGACCAGTAACAGAAGTTTTTAGAATTATGTTTGTATGGCGGCACGAGTTTTCAACTCGTGCCGCCACTTCTATTAAGCACCCACAAATCGTACTAAAAGGTCATCTCTTCATTGCAAGGTGAAACAAGGATTTCTGGACTTAATACGTTGTTTTGTTTTGATTATTTTACCCCCCATCGAAATCATAGATTTCGGTTCCCCCGCATGGGGGGGAACATAATATTTCAGAAGTTTCGTCATTCTGAAAACTTAGAAAATTTTTGCGAAGGACAATGAGCATTAAATTTTCTTGTTATTCAGAATCCGGTTAATATTTCCGGATTGTCACGAAAATCTTACGATTGTCTTGGATTTTGGCAGGTCGGACGGCTCAACGCAGTCCTCCC
>CAVKDD010000324.1:0-2057 GCA_963654845.1 Acutalibacteraceae bacterium
TTTGGGTAGAACGTACCCTATCGATGTTTAAATCAAGACTTGGAACATCAATATTTTGGTGAATATGAGCATCTTTTACCCCACGAATTTTGTTGATTTCCTGCAAAATTTCTTCAGTAATTTTATAATTTTCCTCTAAATTTTTGCCCGAAATTTTTATATCAATAGGGGAAGCAAGACCGAAATTCAGAATTTTACTGATTATATCCGCATCTTGGAAGAAGAACATATAATCGGGATATTGATTATTCAAAACGGTTCGCATTTTTTCAATATATTTTTTTGTTGATTTGTGATTTTTGTTCAAAGTTATCAAAATTTCGCCGTCACTCACGCCGATTGTTGAATTATCCATAAATGCTCTGTTAATCCCGCCGTTTGGCAAGCCGATTTTATCAAGCATGGTGTTGAGTTCCTTTTTCGGAATTATATCTTTAATCGTTGTTTCTATTTGCGAAAACGCTTTGGCAGTATCTTCCAGTCTTGTGCCTTGTTTTACATAGACGTGTAATCTGATTTCACCCGTATCAACGCTTGGGAAAAAGTTACTTCCGACAAACGGGAACAGAATTAGTGCAAGCAAAATAACTGTTCCGTAAATAGTGAGAACTTTTTTAGGATTTTCGATTGCAACAGTCAACGTTTGTTTGTATTTTTCTTTGAAATTTTCAAACATGTTATTGATTTTGTTGTGCAAAATTTCAATATATTTGAATTTTTTGGTTTTATTTTGTAATAATTTTGCTGATAGTACGGGAACTAAGGTGTTTGAAAAATAGTACGAAGCAAGCATTGAGAAAATAATTGCAATCGCCATAGGTTTAAACAAAGATTTTACAAATCCTGACATTAGAAATATCGGTAAAAATACGCAGCAAATGGAAATTGTTGAGAAAAATGCGGGTGTTGCAACTTCGGTTGCGGAATGTAAAATAATTTCTTTTATGTCAACGTTTGGTTTGAAATTTCTTAAAATATTTTCGATAACAACGGTTGCATCATCTACCAACATACCGATAGCCAAACCCAAACCGCCAAGTGTCATCATATTCAGGGTTTGTCCCGTGCAATACAGAACAATAATTGCAAAAATTATGGAGAGCGGAATTGATATCGTTACGATTGCTGCTGCTGAAATATCACCTAAGAACAGTAATATCATCAAAGAGGTCAAAATAATTGCCAAAAGTCCCGAAAAGAACATGTCGTGGATTGAGGTTTTTACGAATACGGATTGGTCAAAAATTTGTTTAACATCAATTTCTTTTGGAATTGTTTGAAGAATTTTTGGTAACATTTTTCTCAAATTTGATACTACATCAAGGGTTGAGGCTTCTTCTGTTTTGAAAATAGAAATTAGAGAGGCAGTATTGCTGTTTTCCCTGACCATATTTGTCGGAACTTCAAAGCCTTCGTGTACAATTCCCAAATCTCTTATATAGGTAACAATTCCGTCTCTAACCTTGACGGGGAAGGAATTTATTTCCGCTAAATCGTCAGGTGAGTTGTTCATCGTTACATAATAATCATTTTGTCCGATTTTGACTGAACCCGCAGGAAGAATTACGTTTTGAGCGGTTATTGCATTTACGATGTCCATTGAATTTAACCCGTAAGTCTCAAGGCTTTGCGGGTTCAAATCCACAACGATTTCTTTTGTTTTTCCGCCGACAGGCATTGGAACTTGAGCCCCTTTGATAATTGCAAGTTGGCTTTTCAGGTGGTTTTGTGCAATATCCGTTACTTCTTCCATTGAAAGTGCTTTTGAAGACATTACAAGTTGAACAACGGGAACGGTTGACGGGGTGTATTTCAAAACCTCAGGCGGTGTGGCTCTTGGTGGTAAAATTCTTAAAATTGTTTGAGAGGCGGCATTAATTTGTGTGATTGCCGTGTCGATGTCAGCACCTTGTTGAAGGAAAATCTTAATTACTGCAACGCCGTATAGGGATTGAGATTCGGTGTGTTCAATGTTGCTGACGGTTGAGGTGTAGTTTCTTTCTGCGATAGTGACAATTCTTTTTTCCATATCGGACGCACTTATGCCGTTATAAGTC
>CAVKDD010000325.1:0-2055 GCA_963654845.1 Acutalibacteraceae bacterium
GGTTAATACTGTCCGTAACATTTTGGTAAGTCGGGTGTTCGACTTTTTCAATCTTTGTTGACAAATTACCGTATCTGATAGAGTCAACCGTTGTCGTAACTTTGCCCAAATAATCGTTAATCTTTGACCACCGTTTGTTCGTTCGCCTTGTGATGAAAAACAGGCTAATGAACACCAAAATTACGCAAATATTAACTAAATAAAAATATGAAAACATTTATTACTTTTTATCTCTCTTTTTCTGATATTTCTCTCTTTATGCTATAATTATACCAAACAGATTGAGATTTGTTAAGATGTCGAGGATTTTATGTCAGGAATTAAACTTCCAAAAACAATAAAAATGGTCATAACGGATTTTGACGGAATTATTACGGATAATTGCGTTTATATCAACGAGGATTTCACCATGAGCAGAAAACTCAATTTTAAAGACGTTATGGGCTTTTCAATATTGAGAAAAAACGGATTTGATATTGCGATTATTTCAGGTGAGAAAAATTCCGCAATAGAAACAATGGCTAAAAAATTCAAGATTGACGAAATTCACCAAAATATAAGAATTAAAATTGACGTACTCAAAAGGATTGTTGAAAAATATCACCTGACCCAAGAGGAATATGTTTATTTGGGTGATGACGTAAACGATTTGGAATGCTTGAAGTTTGCAAAGTATAAAATTACCGTACCGCATGCGGTTGACAAAGTTAAAAAAGTTGATAATATTCAAATAACACATAGTCAAGCAGGTGACGGAGCATTTAGAGAGGTAGCGGATTGTTTGGTTGGTTAGAAAAAATCAGGGCAGAAATTAAAAACCTTAACTTGTCAATAAGTTCATATCAAAAAGACACGGTAATTCAATCATTGCCGACTGTTGCGTATGTCAACAAGGCGAAAAAATTTATCGACAAAAAGCAACTTGATGAGGCGGAACGCCTGCTACATCGAGCATTGGACATCTCGGAACAGGATTCTCTAGTTTACAAATATCTCGGAAAAATAAGAGAACGCAAAAATGACTTTGATAGTGCGATTAAATATTACGACAAATCTTCAAAATTAAATCCGAACGACAAAGAAATTTGGCTACGTCTCGGAATGTGTCAACTTAACACAAAACTACTGGACGAAGCAATCGTTTCATTTGAAAAAGCCAACAAGGTTTCCCCGATGAATACGGATGTCTATACAGGCTGGGGAATGACCTTAATGCGATTGAAAAAATACAAAAATGCCAAAGATAAATTCGTAATGGCTACAAAAATCAATAAATACAATTACACGGCGATTTTGTTGTCTGCGGTTATGGAAGTTCGGCTCGGGGAATACGAAGCTGCAGAAATGAAATTGGCATTTTTAACCAAAATTGCCCCGAATGAAAGCAGCACTTACGAATACGCAAATTTAAAACTCATAAAATCGAATTATCAGGAAGCGGAATTGTACGCAAACAAATCCATCAACATAAATCCGCAAATGTTGCCGTCATATTTCATTTTGGGCGAAATTTATTCATTACAAAAAGATATTGCAAAAACAGAAAAAGTTTTCAGAACGGCAATCGCCAACGATTTGGAAAACTCCACCCTTCACTTTGAGTGGGGAAAAGCGTACATGCGACTTTTAGAATTTGAAAAAGCACACGAACAATTCACTGTCGCCTTGCAGGAAGAACCCGATTTTATGGAAGCAAAAATCGGAATGGCTTTAACAAGTGCTTATAACGGAGATTTTACGATTTTAGACGAAATCGAAGAAAAATATTCCGAAAATGTCTATGTTCAGGAAGCTTTCGGGTTAAAAAAATATTCACTCGGCGAATATAATGAAGCAATAGATTTATTCAAAAAGGCTCTAAAATTTGACCCGCAGGAATATTACAATATTCTCAACATTGCAAGAGCCTACAGACAATTAGGCGACAAAACAAAAACAAAAGAATATTTTGAAAAATTCACGACCGAAAATCCGCAATATTTGCCTGCGATTGTTGAATATGCAAAATGGCTAATCTCAATCGAGGATTACGCCGATGCACAAAGAAAACTTCGC
>CAVKDD010000326.1:0-2055 GCA_963654845.1 Acutalibacteraceae bacterium
TCTTTATTTTCTCCTACACACTAACCTTTTACCGAAAAGCCGAAACAAAACACGGCTATTTTTCTTGCAATAAATTTTACATAATAAAAAAGAACTCAAAACGAGTTCTTTTTAAGTCTTTAATGTTTATGAAAAAACTTCAATTATACAGCTTTTTGAACTTTGCCTGCTTTTAAACAAGAAGTGCAAACTCTGATTCTTTTAACAGAACCGTTAACAACAGCCTTAACTGATTGCAAGTTAGGTTCTTGAGTGTGAACGATTTGCTTATGAGAGAAAGTCAATTTCGCTGCTTTGATTGGAGCCTTTCCACAGATTTCACAATGTTTTG
Source organism: Acutalibacteraceae bacterium (assembly GCA_963654845.1). Taxonomy (GTDB): domain Bacteria; phylum Cyanobacteriota; class Vampirovibrionia; order Gastranaerophilales; family Gastranaerophilaceae; genus Zag111. The sequence continues at coordinate 332 of CAVKDD010000326.1, forward strand.
CCATGATATTATTTCCTTTTCTAGTTATTATTCGACTAATACACCCATGATATACAAAAAATAGATTTTTGCAAGCACATGTTTAAAAATGGTTACAAAACAGAGCTTTCATGCTATACTAAAACCTATGGAAAATAGAATTAAAATTGGTCTTATAGGACTCGGAACCGTAGGAAGCGGCGTGTATAAAACGCTTCAAGATTTTAAAAACATAGAAATTACAAAAATTGCAGTCAGAAACAAGGCAAAAAAGCGTAACATTGATGGGTTGGACGAAAGTATTTTAACAGAAGACCCTTATGAAGTTGTCAACGACCCTGAAATTCAAATCGTTGCAGAACTTATCGGCGGATTAAATCCTGCTTTTGACCTTATCAAAACCGCAATCAAAAACGGCAAACACATTGTAACGGCAAACAAAGAACTTCTTGCCAAAAACGGCGAAGAACTTTTCAACTTTGCGGAAGAACATAACAAAGTCGTTCTTTATGAAGCCGCAATCGCAGGCGGTATTCCGCTAATCATGCCGATTAAAACAATTCTTGCAGGAAACAAAATCAGCAAGATTAAAGCAATTCTAAACGGCACAACAAACTACATTTTAACAAAAATGGACGTTCAGGGAGCTTCCTATGATGCAGTATTAAAAGAAGCTCAAGAACTCGGCTATGCTGAAGCAAACCCGACAGGGGATGTGGAAGGTTTTGATGCTGCGTACAAAATCACAACACTTGCGACAATCGCTTTCGGTCAAAGAATTAAGATTGACAAGGTTTACCGTGAAGGTATTACAAAAATTCGTCCTGAAGACATGCAAGCCGCAAACGAAATGGGTTATAAAATCAAACTTATTGCCTCAGCCGAACTTAACGAAGACGGCAGAGCAGACGTAAGAGTTCACCCGATGCTTGTTCCGCATACAAAAACTTTGGCACATATCAACTATGTAACAAACGCCGTAAGTTTGACAGGACACCCTGTAGGTGACGTAACACTTTCAGGTCCGGGTGCAGGAGAATTTCCGACCGCAAGTTCAGTTGTCGGCGACATTTTGGCAATCGCTTCAGAACTTGACAAAACAGATTACTTATTACCTATGATGAGATGTCACCACGAGAAAAACGCCAATATGATGGACATTTCGGAAACAGAAAACAAATATTACCTATCTATCACAGCAGAAAACGCAAAAGGTGTCATCGCAAAAATCGGTAAAGCCTGTGAAGAAAACAACATCAGCTTGGCAAGTATCGTACAAAAAGAAATTGCATCGGGCAATGTTGCAAAAATCACGGTAATCACCGAACTTTGCTTAGAAAAAGACATGCAAAACGTTATAAACATCTTCAACACAGACCCGTCATCAATGCATGTTGACAGTTTGATTAGAGTTCAGGTGTAGGAAAATAAAAAGAGGGCTAAAAGCATGTTTCGTTTGATTTCTAAATTTGTACTTCCATTTTTTGAAAACAACAAAAGTACCCAAATTATAATTTTGCTTGTAGGTCTGATTATTGCAAGTATTTACGGGTTTAAATTTAAAATTTATCACAGTGCTTTTGTTTGTAATGCTAGTGTTTGCGAAGTACAGAACGAAAATTTCCTTGGAGTTGTTACGGATAGGGTTCCCGTGAATATTCAAGATATTCATAGTTTTTCAGTAAGTACAAACTATAACTTTTTAGAAAAACAACGCTATAGCAGATACTCTTACTCAGTAACCG
>CAVKDD010000327.1:0-2031 GCA_963654845.1 Acutalibacteraceae bacterium
GTCATTAATGCACCAATTAAAAGACCTGAGGCTTGAGAAACCAACGGCATAATATTTGCATCGATAATTTTTTCACGCTGTTCCTGATGCTTTTTGTAACTCGATTTTGCAAGTCTTGAATGATACAAGGTCACGATTTTTCCGTTGTAGGTTCTTGCCTGCAAACCGTTATCAAACAGGGTTACCGCAAGTAAATCTCTGACGTCTTCATCTTTAGGAACTTCGGCATTTGGCAGTGCCAAACTAAATTCTTTTTCCCCGATTTTTCCTTGAATATTGAAATAATCAGGTCGATAAGCCTGTCCTAAAATTGTTGTATGAAAGAATTTGCTCAACTTTGACGGTTTTTCGTAATCTATGGACATTTCGACAGGTTCGCCGTTGTAATCTCCGACATAGTGGTCATTTTCAGATTGAAGGCAAAGTTTTTTATCACCGATTTCACCTTCCAAATAGGTTATATCATTGTCGGTAATTACTTTCATTGAAGTCTTTTTGTCGTTTAAAATTCCGTCAAAAACAGGACCTGCGATAGATTTTTCTTTGTTAATTTTTAAATCTTCATTCAGACCTGAGGTGAAACAAACGCTGTCGTTTGTTACTTTTGGGGTAATTTGAGTTTGTGACGGAGTTTTGCCCGAAAGCCAAAAATCCATATTTGCGTTTCCAATCGCAGTTGGTTGAACATTCATAATTTTACCTACCTTATGTATTAATAAAGTCATTTTGCGGTTTAAAAATGCTTTTTTTAGTGGTTCGGTAAAGATATGTTACAAAAATTTCGGTAAAATTTTCAAAAAATAAACAAATTTAGCAAAATTTATTTTCACGGGATTTAAAACTAGAGTAATTATTATTTATGGAGCATTAGCATGAAAATTTTTTCAAACATTACCCTTCCCAATATAAATTTACCGAAATTTCAATGTTCTTGCGGTTCTTGTGGGACAGGAAATAACAAGGTGCAAGCGGCAAGAGCCACACAACCTGCACAAATTCAATCGACTCCGCCTGTCGCACCAAAAGGACCTATTACGATAAAAAATTATCATCACGTTGATAATATTTTGACAAGGGGTGCAAAACCGACAAAATCCCAGATTTCAGAACTTAAACGTCATGGTTACGGAACGGTGATAAGTTTTTGTACAAATTTTAATCCGCATCACCCGACTGCTGCTTTGAAAACTCCTGAAGAAGCGGAATGGTGCAAAAAAGCGGGAATAAAGTTTTATTGGCTTCCGTTTTCATCAAAAGAAAATCCGCCTGAAAGTTATATTAAAAAGTTCTTTGAGATAACGGATAATGCAAAATTAAACAATGAACGAGTATTTATGCACTGCAGGCATGGTGCAGACAGAACGGGTGCTTTTGCTGCGATGTACAAAATCAGAAATTATAATATTTCGGCATCAGAAGCGATTAAGGAAATGTTTAAATACGGGCATGATGCAAACGGAAACAAAACTTTAATTCCGTTTATTGTAGCATACAAGGATAAAAACAGTCTTGCCGGAATTCACGTTGAAGGCATGGTTAAACGTGCCGCTATCGAGCTGCAAAAACTTGGTACAAAGTTATTAAAATCAATTAAATAGAAATTTTAAAAACAGTTTTTAAAAGGTTTACAACGAAATTATGAAAATAGAAAATATACACTCCCTTGCTGTTGAGCAAAGACAGCGTAAATACAATACAACTCCAAGTTTTACGGGATTTAACATTAATAATGCGATAAAGGTTTCACAAAGTACGGTTGACAAATTTGTGAAAAAAGCGAGTACGGATTTGCATTTGGACATTCCGACAAATAAAAATGCTTTTGCATATTTGACCGACAAGTTTAAATATGACGACAGGTCAAAAGTTTTGGCGGCATATCAAAGTTGTATGGATTCAACAGGAAAAGTCAGCCAAGCGGCAATGGATATTCTTGATGATAACACTGTTGGTAAGGCTTCGTTTATAAAATCTCTTTTCGGGTCTAAAAAAGGACAAGATAAAGGTAAGTTTACTCTTGAAGATGCAACG
>CAVKDD010000328.1:0-2007 GCA_963654845.1 Acutalibacteraceae bacterium
AGCGATATCTTTTTATATCGGAATAAATTTGTGCATGAAGTATTGCAGGAAAAGGATTACGAGCAAATAATTAAAAATATTAAGGATTGGTATAAAAGTTTTGAGGTATTTGTGGATGCAACTAATCATCTTATAAATGGAAAAATTTCACCAGAGTATTATATGACTCAAACGGAGCTAAATGAGTTTACTTCTCGAAAATATGAAGAGATAATTTGTAAAATAGATGAATGTATAAAACAAATTTGCTCAAAGGGGTTGGAGTTCGGTGAAAATTTTCAAAAAACAAATTTATTATGGAAGGACTATATAATTGAGTATGCAAAGATTGTGGCGTCAAGATATGAAGGGGGCACTGCTTATCCGTATATCTTTAATAATAAATTGATAGACCTTGCTACTGATCGTCTTATTTATTTGCAGGGCGTCTTGGAAGATATTACTGCATTTAATAATTTCCAATAAAAAAGAGAAATCCTGCGATTTCTCTTTTTCTAAATGGTCGGGATGACACGATTTGAACGTGCGACCCCCTCGTCCCAAGCGAGGTGCGCTACCAAGCTGCGCCACATCCCGATATGTATTGGTCACTTCTTAAGTGTAGGACAAACATTTTTTAAAGTCAATAATTATTTTTAAATTTTAATAATTTTTCATTCTCTTTTTTATGTGCTATAATTCTTTCATTATGGTTAGGCTTATAAATAAACACAATTTACGGTTAATAACCGATGGGATTTATTCTTGGATGAAGCTTCAAGAAAAAGTTACATATATGGCAGATTTTAACAATCCGAACATCACTCCGTGCGTTTATGTCATGTGGCATGGTAATCAGTTTTGCGTACACGGATTGACGGAAAAAAGTAAACTGAATATTTTAATCAGTACCTCAAAAGACGGGGACATTGTTTCTGATATCTGTCACAGAATGGGCTTTCAAACGTGTAGAGGTTCTTCTATGCGTAGAGGTTCGGTTTCGGGAACATTAAAGCTTATTAACAAGTTAAAAAGCGGTGAAAATGTCGCAATTATGGTGGACGGTCCTCGTGGTCCGTTGTATTCGGTAAAACCCGGTGCTATTGCGATTGCTCGTGAAGCCGGAGTTCCGATTGTTCCGATGAATTGGTATTCAAAAGATTTTACTTTTGTAAGATTTAACACTTGGGATAAAATGACTTGTCCGTTTGGCCCTGCCCGAATTTTGAACACTTTTGGCGAACCTATTTCTGTTGACGGAAAGTCTGATGAAGAAGTAGCTGAGGAAGTTAAAAACGCTTTGTTAAGGTTAGATGAGTTGTCACCTGAGCGTTTTGAAGAAGCAAAGAAGATGAAATTATGGGGAAAAAGAAAGTAAAAATTTCGATATTGCAAATGTCGTCCGTCATTGGCGAGGTTGAGGCTAATATCAAACAAGTTGAGGAAATTGTAACTTCACAAATGCCGACAGATACGGATGTGCTTGTCTTGCCTGAGGTTTGGACTGTCGGTTGGTCATGCGGAAATTTCCAAAAATCGGCTCAAAAGGTTGATAGCGGTTCGGTTCATGACTTTTTGTCAGAATTGGCAAAAAAATATTCAATAAATATCATTGGCGGAAGTTATATAACCGAGAAAAATGGCGAATATTTCAACACATGTCCTGTTTTTAACAGAAAGGGCGAACTTGTTGCAAGTTATTCAAAAATGCACTTATACGCATATTACGGATGTGATGAGGATAAGTTTGTATCTCGTGGGAACAGTCCTGTTATGGTTGAATTGGACGGGGTTAAATACGGTCTGACGATTTGTTATGATATTCGTTTCCCTGAACTATACAGAGCCTATATGAAGGCTGGTGCTGATGTTTTGGTAAATTGTGCGGCGTGGGGGGCTAAAAAGCCTGTACCGTGGGAAATGATGACTAAATCAAGAGCGATTGAAAATCAGTCTTATATGGTTGCCTTGACACAATCGGGGTATATCGAAAACGGAGAGTATAATTTGGGCGAATCCCGTATAATT